>NZ_JAUBPS010000017.1:0-97619 GCF_036700865.1 Microcoleus sp. S13C4 | reverse complement strand
TTTTAGCTGGCATTTTTGTAGAGATTGACTAAACTCATTTTTTATTATACCCTATTTAAAGGCACAACAGCTTAAGTACCAGGAAGTGGAGGGCGGATCGGGCTGTCTTAAAGGTGTCAACGGCGGCAAGGAACCGACGGGAAGATTGCCTTTTGGCAGCGCTTTTAAGGTAGTGGTTATGGAACCGGACGAGCGAACCGATACCGTTGATACTGCTCTATTCTTCCGATTTTGTTCGCCTTGCGGCTGCTCTCCTTATTTCATTGGCCCAGTACCTTTCTTCACCTATCGGGTTAATTCTCCCATTTTCGTTGGGGCGCTGGGATCGTCCTCTGGCGGCTCTTCCTCTGTACCAACTGGGGCAGTTCGCGGCGGAGTATCTTCTCCTGTTACAAAAGGCGTAACTACAGCAGCTAATATTAATGTTCCTTGCCCTCCGGGTAGCACCGCACCAGCGCCCGTGTCAGTTGGCAATGTTCAAGGAGTCAATGTTCCCGCTTTGTCGGAAGCGATCACCAGTATTGAAAGCAGCGGTTCTTACGAGAATGCCGGCGTTAATGCTTGCGTTGATGGCGGAAATAATTGCGGGGTTCCGTTGGGCAAGTACCAGTTTATAAACTACGACGAGTACGCTGCTAGTTCAATTTCATCTAAACCAGGGGGTACGCAATTTTTAGCCAAACTGCGAGGCGGTTATCAACCCACTCAAGCAGAACTTTTTCAATTTTTTCCGCCTGCCGATCGAGAAGCTGTTTTTGCTCAAAGTCTCGCTTCTAAGCTGAATGCCACCTCTCAAGAAAAAGACCCTACTACTGGAAGTTTTTTTAGTGGCGATCGCCTGATTGAGCGAGTAGCTCAAAAGCATTTCGGGGGCGACTATTCCAAAGTTGACGGCTCTTCAACCGATATATTCGGTCGTTTAACTCTCTCAAGTTACGGACAGGATGTTTTGAGGCGCTATCGAGAGGGAGGTAGGGCGATCGCGGAGTCGAATGCTGCTGCTTGCGTTCCGACTTCCAGTGCGCCGCAATCCTCTAATTCTGCGAGTGCTGCCCCCGGCGGCAGTCAATCCACGAGTCAGTATATCAAGCCTGCGAATGGACCAATAACCAGCCGCTTTGGGATGCGGACTCGTCCGGTTTCCGGCGTGCGGAAAATCTATAACGGCATTGGAATTGTCGGCTCAATGGGAAGTCCGGTAAAAGCTGTTGGCGGCGGCGTTGTCAAGACAGCGGTGTCTAACTGCCAGGAAGGGTTAAAGAACTGCGGCGGTGGCTACGGCAACTGGATCGAAATTGAGCACGGCAACGGTCGCACAACTCGGTATGCTCATCTGCGCGAAGGTTCAGTGAAAGTCAAAGTTGGCGATCATGTTTCTCAAGGTCAGGTCATAGGCGGACTAGGCAGCACTGGAACAACGGCAGACCCTCGCTTGCACTTTGAAACCCGCATTAATGGAACGGCTGTTAACCCATCTCAAGAAGGAATTTGAATTAAACGGAGATGTTCTGCACCATGATTTCCTTGAAAAAACGGACAATTATGTTGAAATTTACCTGGGGCTTGCTAACAGCTTTTTTGGTTTATTTGTCGAGCAGTTTATTCACCCATCCCCCAGCTTTTAGCCAGCCGACTCAGAACGCTGATTTCCCTTCAGCTTGCCTTCCTGTTGGTCTAGGGACTCTCAGGACAGAGTTTGTAACTGAAGTAACAGATGGCCGCACTCAATATCGCTTGTTCGATGCCTATTTGCAGGGAGATGCCGTGCCATTTTCTGTATTGGTTTCTCTCCAAGAGACGCAGTGTAGCTTGCTTTATTCCAACCCGACGAACGATTTTTATCCTTACAGCCGCACTGTCAAGCTGCCGATAGCAAGGCAAATCGCTCTGAGGGAATTGCGTTACTCCATCAACAAGGCAGGGAGTATTGATAAGTTCCGCTCTACCTTGCAGCCGAATTTTGGAGAACCCACTTGGCGATTTTCGGAAGAAGAGCTTTGGGCATTTAAGCAAGTTGGTATTACTGTTCCCTCACTTAGTAAAGCCAGCAAAGATAAGTGAGATATCTTCGCTTTAATAAGACTCCTACAAGCAAAACTTCAAGTTTTGCTTAAAGCGGATTTAGTAAATCTGCAAGGTGTCTGTCATAACCGGATTTAGTAAATCTGCAAGGTGTCTGTCATAACCGGATTTGGTATGACATCTACATAGAAAATAGTTCGCGGAGGTCAAATCAATGTTTAGCAAAAATCAACAACTAACTTCAGGTTCAGAACACATAGGGAAGCCACAAATCATAGCTGGAAAGAAAATTTTATTACTGTTTTCTCAACCTTCTCAGAAGAAACTCCCAAACCCCGCTTCTAATTCCCTAAATAATTCGGGGTCCAGAGTATCATCGTTTTTATTTATTGGGCGGTGGTTCCGCTTTGGAGTGGTCTTGTTCTTGCTGCTATCAGTGTTGTTAGGAACTACTGGTTGTACCGCGAGTGCTACAACGATTTCATGGACACCTGCTACTAGACTCATCCCTGTTGAAAATGTTCAAGGCATAGTTGCCGAAAATTCTGAGCTTAACCCCCAGGATTCAGCATCAAATGTGTTGGCTTGGGCTGTAAACAAACCAGCAGGCAGGTTAGTTATTTTTAATTTTAACAGCCCTGGAGTTTGTGGAGCAGGAGGTTGCTTATATGCTGGATATTTATTCAGAAAAAACGTTTCTACTACTCGTGTATTTGCTAGTTATTTAAACGACAACTTGCCACCGAAGAGACCGCTAATTCAAGTAGTAAGTGACCCCTCAAAAACCTCTGATTTGCCTTGCTTGCAAGTACAGCAGCACTCACAAAATGGTATTCGGCAGTTGTTTTTTTGCTTCAACGGTCGCCAGTACCAGTTAGCTAACAGTTCCTTGATTGAGCTTCCCCATAAAATGCAATAGGCGAGTTTAAAGTATAGCAGTTCTCAATAAAGTGAGGTAGGCGGGAATGGAGGCAAGCCCGTCAGCCCGTCAGCCCTATCTGCGAGCGTAACTCATGTTACTGAGAAAAGTTATATTTGAGCTTGACTATCTGTTAGCGAGCTCCTGTTTTGCATAATAAAAAAATGCCTCGCTCCCTAACTGGATATGAGGCACTTCTTCAAAAGTAACTAACCGAGACTGTTAGTCATCTGCTTCCGCATCAAAATCATCGTCGAATTCCTCTTCTTCATCTAAATCGTCGAAATCATCCTCTTCTTCTATTACTTCAGCGGCAATTTTCCGAGGGTATTTATGATTGGCGGTCTGCTTTTTTCCATTTTCTCTTTTACGAGCAGCGGGTGGCAGCACTTGAATTTGCGGTTCGGCTGTACCTGGTAATGCAGGAGTTTCAGTGAATCCGGCAATGATATCGTGCAGCCCCCAAATCGCATTTTTATGCTGCGGGCGTCCCAGATATAGAAAGGGGAAATTATCAGCAGTTGGCTTGGTATAGCTGACAGTTTTGCAGCAGTAGCTCTTATTAGAGCCTTCACCTTCTTTAACTCCTTTGAACTCCACCTCTAGGATGCCGAGGCTCCGCCATTTATCGGTTTTCCCGCTGAAAGGAATTTGGAAATAGTCGGCGAATGCTTTTTCCAACAAACGGTAGAATTCGTCTCTGGCTGCTTTAAAGCTCCAAAGCGCAACATTCTTAAATCTGACGACAATAGGCGTGCTGTGTCTGGGACGATTGTTTTCATCCAAGAAGACAATGGCGTGTTCGCTAACAACATCCATTATCTTTTTATCGAGTTGAGCTTTATACTCTTCGTACAGCCCGACAACACTACCGCCTAGATCGGGAACGTCATTTTTGTAACGAATGTATTCAGGGATGAATCCCAACACGCATAAGTGGCATTTAGAGAACAGCAGACCTGTAACATCTTCTGTTAGTCCAATTGTAGTCATTTCCTCTTCTGTTGGCATGACAAACCAATTGGCTTTTTCTAGCTGATCCTCTGGAATTAATATTCCCGCCACTTGTTCGTTGATGACGATGCCATAGGGCAGAATTGGTCGCCTTACTTGATTGTGACCGGGTTCTAGGAGTTCGGGGTCAATTTCAAAATTGAGGTCTTCTGACTGAAGTGGGATTGTGCTTTCAGTCGTTCCTGCGTTACTTGAGCTTTTTGCTTTAGCTTTGCTATTGGTTTTAACCATTCTAAAAGTTTGTGACATTGCAGTTCCTGCAAGGCGGTAGCCTTACCTTTTAAAAGGGTAAGATGTAGCACAGTTAAGCCTAGTAATCTTGTCAAATAATTTAAACGCTCATAAAAAAATAACTGGTAGTACAGAACTACCGAATCGTGAGGAAAACTAATTAAGTGTGCAAAAAAAGAACGATTGTGAAAGCGCTCGCGCAGCTTCAGCAATTTCTGAAGTTGCGCTATTATCAGAATCAAGCACTCACAATGCTTTTAATTTCCTCGCTGCCAATATTTGGCGCGATCGACGCTCGGTAAAGCGTTTATTCCTATTGTTCGCAGTAGAGGTAGCCCTTCAACAAAATTGATGGCTCCTTTCAAACCCGCGATCGCGTACAAAGAAGCTGCATCTGCTCTTTCGGATGGGCTAGCATTGGCTTCTTCTAACAACTTGATTAGATATTCAGGAACCTGTACGAGAGAGCCATCAATACCGGCAAGGGGGACAAATTTAGTATCGGGAGCTAGGACTTTTGGCTTCAGAAATGGCAGTTCGCGCTGGAAAGTTTTTGGAGTACGGCGACTGTTTGTTACAGGCGATCGTTCTGATTTGCGCCTATGCCACCGCTTGGCTCGGTAAAAACTCCCTTTCAGTAACGGGGGCTGGCTTACCATCAATACAGCTTCGTGAAAGGGGAAATTCATCTGTTCTCCTTCCTGAATTTTCACCTCTTCTAAGTTAGATTTTGTCAACCAGTCAGGCGCCAGCGGACAGTGAGGGTAAGACACGACTTTAGAGTTGTAGGTTAAGTCGGAAAGCAATTTGCCCGTTCTGGATAGTCGGGCGTTAAGATAATGCCACTTTAATCCAGGTAGATAGGCTCCTGAATATTTTACTTCAACGGCTCCCATATAGATCCATTCTGTACGTTCTAAAGTTAGCGAGATGTCGCCTCTTCCTAGTTTGATGGTGCTGCGTTTTAAAAATTCATAGTCCGGGTGTCTCTTCAAAAGCTCTGACAGCCACTCTTTTTGTTCCTTGTTCACGGTAAGAATATTTTTTAATAATTTTGCTTCCTATCCTGTTGACTGCGTTAGCAGGGATAATATCAAGTGCTGGTTGCTTTATACCGAAAGTTAGAACTGTGGGCTGTAATTGCTCGTTCCCAAGACTGAACTAACACTGAGTAATTTTGATTTAAGCTTACTTGTCTGGCAACAGTAAGTTGTAGCTACAAGTCAGGTCAGATTTAATTGCTCTTACGACCAACTTTTGCATTCAAATACATACTTATGAATTTTGAGATTAAATTTTTGATAGCACAGGCTAACTCTACTCCAGTTCTCGCTCAAACTCAAAGGAGAACACAGCAACCCTCACCTCTATCGTCAATCGACTTAGGCGGGCTTTTCCAACAATATAATAACCCGGATGGGTATCTAACAATAGGGACGCTGATTTTCCTCCTCTTACTGTCTCGGTTTCTAGGGAACGGCAAGGGCAAAATTACCACTGGCAAAGTATGCGGAACTTCCGAAAAAATGGCAGCCACTCAGCTTGCCTTGAAACAAATTAAAGAACGAAAACATAATAAAGTCACGCTATGGTGTGGCAGTCCTCGCTATTGGTGGAAAGGAAAAAAACTTAGAGGTTTTGTTACCACTATTCAGACAGCTATGGGTTCTTCTCCCACTGTTTGGCTCCCTCATGCAGAACGGTCAACTTTAGTAATTGGAGCACCTGGATCGGGTAAAACTTTTTCGACAATTGATCGGGCGCTAGAAAGTGCAATGGTGCAAGGATTTCCGATTATTCTCTACGATAAGAAAGGAGATCAGCTCAAACTCCACGCACCTCTGGCAGCGCGGTATGGCTACCAAGTGTCGGTATTTGCACCGGGAGAACCTTATTCAGGCATCATTAATCCCCTCGACTTTATGAAGTCCCCTCAAGATTCGGTCATGGCTGGGGAAATCGGTCAGGTTATTAATAGAAATGCGAGTGCAGGCAATGGAAAAAGTGATGAGTTTTTCTCTAAAGCTGGAGACTTATTGGCTAAAGCACTCCTTCAATTAGTCAAGGGTTCTAGGTATCCAGACATGGCAATGCTCTATGCAATTTTGAGGTTGCCAAATTTGGTAAAGCGGATTGACTATGCGGTTCAATCCCGTCGAATCGATGAGTGGGTCGCTACCAGCTTCAACCAATTTTTGAGCGCTAAGGAAGCAGAAAAAACTATTTCAGGAATTCTGACGACAGCGGCCGGAACGTTCAGCAGTTTTATCCAAGCTGACCTGTTGCGAGCATTTTTGGGAAAGTCGGACATCCCAACGAAAATAGAAAGCCGACAGATGATTATTTTCAAATTAGATGACGAGCGGCGCTCCGTCGTGGGGCCTCTGCTAGCAGCCGCGATTCACCTCCTCGTTGTGTCCAACTTAAGTCGCCCTCGGAAAGATCCACTGGTTATTTCACTCGATGAATTTCCCTCCATTCGATTGGATCGGATGCCGCAGTGGATTAACGAATATCGCTCGAATGGATCTTGTTTCATTCTAGGAATTCAGAGTTTGGAGCAACTGTACGAAGGGTACGGAGAGAAAATGGGGGCGGCGATCGCCTCTGCTTGCAGCACTCATATTTTATTCAATCCGGGTAACACTGATACTGCAAAAAAATACTCCGAACGCTACGGAGAAAAAGAAGTTTTGCTCAAAAGTAAGTCTACCAGCCGTTCAATGGGCGGTCAATCTCAAAGCAATCAATCTATTAGTTGGAACGAGTCGCTTCAAAAAATGCCATTGTTTTCAGTGGATGAGATTTTGCGGTTTCCCCAGGGACGGTGTGTAATTACGAATCCCGGCTACAGTTCCGGCGGCGAGGGGTCAATTCCTTATGCGCTGACCATTCCTATTCCTAAAGCTGATTTGCAGCGGCAAAGTGAGAGTGAGGCCCTCTGGGATGCAGAGGTTAGGCTACGGCTGGAGAGTCGGGTGCAACTTGCAAGTCTTGACCAGCTTACCGCCGCTTTGTACGATCGCATTGAGGAAGCAGAACGGATGCTGCCTCTGCCAGACGCCGGAGGTAACGTTCCATCCCAATCGCCAACGCCGCCAACTTCAGGTAAGAAATTTGGCTCTGACCCGCTAGACTCAGTTGTCAGTAAAACTGGGCGTTCCAGGCGGGTTTTTGCCACTGGCAGTATTGGCAAGCGCTAGCGGGAGTGTGCCAGCCAATGGAAAATTTTCCATTGGCCTTTGGCCTTGACCTGGAAGTTGAGATCGATTCGGATTCTGAGCGTCGCGATCGCATATCGCACTTAAATCTCTACCTCTGGAATTCCCTCAATGTCGAAATGAGTTAGGGGCGCGATCGCAGGCAGTGATGTTCTTCGAGCAGCAACAGGCGAGATCGCCTTTCCTGCCAGCGCGGACGCAAGCCAATCTCTTGTCTGTGTGTGTTGCCGGCTGTCCCAACTGAGTTCGCGCTTCGTCCCCGGATGGGCGGGATGCAGTGCTAACACGGTCAGCTTGATATTTTCTGGCGGCAGCGAGAGAGATTCGGCTGCTGTCCACAATTTTACTCGGTCAGACCAATTTAATGCAGGATGGCGGATTGCCCATTCAATTAAATGGACGGATTGACGTTCAAGAAAAGCTGCATTGGCGTTGATTTGTACGCATACATCTTTATTAAGCTTAGCGCTAAACTGAGTATCGACTAAGAATGTAGGAGGTTCCCATTCAAATACCTCTGGAAATAGCAAACTAACTTCCATAATCCACTTATCCACTTTGGGATTCGCAAGTAGCAGAGGTTCAGTGGGGAGTTTCAATAAAGTTTGTTTCATTATTAGTTGAAATCCCTCTTGTTTCAATTCAATGGGAACTGTTAGTTGTGTCGGATTGGCTAGAAAACTTAAATCAGTGAGGGTGATTAATTGCATAGGTGGGTAAGACAGTTACAGCCTACCCAGAGGGCGCGACGCTAGTCGCCTGGATGCTATTTATTGATAATGAACATTTTGGTTATCAAATATTTATAAATAAGAGTTGAGCGACCTCAAGAAAAATACTCACGGGTGATCGCCACTTGAGAGGGTTTCGAGTACACGGAACTTCAGTTTAAGGGTGATGTCTCAATGCCTGCGACTACGCCATTGCTGCCCAGGAACATTGTTAATAACCCTCTCAAGTAGTCATCATGCTTGTCGAGGTTAAGGAGCCTCAACAATTGACCTATCAAGGTTTCAGAGGCGTTTCACCCGCGTCAGACCCGGAAGCGAAAAAACGAGCCAAACAGTTAGAGGTTGCACTGCTCGGCTATGGTAGCGACGAGTTAAACTGCGACGCAGCAGCACTCAATGCTGTGCGATCGCACATTCAAACTCATTGGCAAACAGATCATCGGTTAGTTTCAGTAAAAAGGAACCTTACTACAAAGCCTGCTCGATCGCCCGCCGCGCCAATTCCACCTGTTCCACAGCATCCAGATAAGCTAGCGCTGCTGCATCCCAAACCACTTTTCTCTGCATCCTGTTCAAGACTATTTTCCCAAACTCGTACACCGTGCCGAAGCTTTGCAGCCTAAGAATTCGCTCAGCTATTGAGCAAAAACTCGGCGTTGGGTTCAATATCGCCACCACATCTGATTGAAGGAGCAACACCACCTCTGAACCCATATCGACTTTCAAAGTCGCTCCAACCTCCACAATCCGGCCCCAAAATCCATTCCACTTCCTTTCCGCTATTTTTTCAGTAGGAATAAAAGGGATTTTGACAATAACCCATGCCCCCGCGCTGTCTGGACCAAAGCGCGTTTTGACTCCCTCACCCGTAATTGGTTCGCAAGGAGTGCAAGTTTTACATTCTTCACCGCAATCGCCTTCTTGAACCTGCTCGCTACTAATGCTGCCCTTGGTTTTCTTCGAGGCGGAGGATTTTCTCAAAGCAGCCTTAATCAGAGCTTTAGCTTGTTTCGGGCTTTTCGCTGCTCCCGACGAGAGCGCCGCCAACGCCACTACTCGCTTGTCCTCTTGCATCTTTGCAAGTTGATATCCTACATCTATGCTGTGGTCATTAATAATGTCCAACCACTTTGCAGCCAATTCGGGGCTGTCTCTCTTGAGCTCGTCGGCAGCTTTGACGGCAATGCGCCCTTTCCTGTAGTTCCTGCCGCACCCCAAGCCGACTATAGCCGCCACAATATTTTCCGTCAGTTCCATTTCCCTTGGAGTCAGACCCAAGTCGATCGGGTTCAATGGAAAATTTTCCATCAGCGGTTGCTGGTTGCCCTTTAAGGGTGGCGGCTCTGCTGAGCCAGCAGCTTGGTGGCGAGCTTTCTTGGCAGCGTGTCTGTTCCTCAGCTCTCTAGCTATAGGCTCCACAACAATTCCTTCCCGAATTCTCTGTACTGGACTTTGGTGGCGGTGGCGGTTTTCTGCTACCAAGACGAAGAGCTCGTCATCTTCAGTCTGGAAGTGGCAGACAATAACTGGGACCGACTCCCAGCCCAGCGCTGCCAGCGCCCTCCACCGCCGATGCCCGCTGACGATCGTGCCATCTGTTTTGACGGTCAGCGGTTGGACGTAGCGTTTGAGTTGGATCAACTCTACCAGGTCAGCAATACTTTCGGTGCACCCGTAAATTTCTTCATTGCGAGGGTGAGGCTTGAGTTGGTCAAGACCAATATGCTGAATCGCGTCGCTGACTGAGAGCGACACAGTTTCATTTTTATTCATTTGGATAGCCCTGGTTGTTTATTTGGGGATTGGGGCTTTGTACCTTTGCCTGCTAAACCCAATAAGGTTTCCTAACAGAAAGCTGGGGTTATTCTCTGTCGGGCGGCGCGGGCTGTATCGGCAGGTCGCCTTCACTGTCAAAAGGTTCGCTGTCTTTACATTCTTAAGAATAGCATATTTCTTAAACTAGCAATGCGCTACAGAATGGTGTAAGAAAAGACTATTTTGTTTAAAGCTTTTTAAAGTGTTATTGATTATTATGATATCGTTTCTGATAAAAAGTGTACAAATAACTAAAATAAATTATACTCGATTAAATAACCGCTATGAAAGTAACAAAGCTGTTTATTAAACCTCAACACTGAGTGCCTATCAAAGAATGTAATTCGCTTACCCTCCGGCGCGGTTGGGGGAGCGATTTGGAGTGATATTAGTTGAATTTAATTAAGAAGTTTTATAATGTCTTTGGGTAAAAGATTAAAAATTTCCCCCGTTTAACTTCTTGCATTAGTTAAACGAGGGAAATGAACACTCGCGTTCGTCCCTACATCGCTTCTACTGAGACTGTTGGCGAATTCGTAGGGAGTGTCACCCCTCACCTCTAGAACGAAGCATTTGCGTTCGCACCCAGTGAGTCAACAGCTATGTGGTCAATTAGAAATTGAGCCAATATCCGCCATTTTTATGGGTGAGGGGTTTAACCCCTTGTTAATTGACCAACACTATCTTCTACATCGCCCCTACTTTGTTAGCCTTGCTTTCTTAGGAGAAAATAGTTTGGCGATCGCCAGAATTGCAGGCAACATGGAATCCCCTTTACGCCCAAGCTTCAGCGAACCCTCTAAGTCAAGCAGCAGAGACACCGCAGACGAAAGGGATATTAGAGAAGCAGCAGCTACTTCTTTTTTCAGAAAGTACACTCGCTTAGGGTTAGCAATTTGACAAATCCGGGCAATTTCAGCGTCTTGCTTAACTCCTCCAACTATCGCCGCTTTCACCCACAACCAAGTTCTAAATTGAGCAATCAGCGTCGCACAAATCGCCAGCGGGAAAGTTCCTATTGCCAAAAGTTCAAGCAGCAAACAAACTGCTCTCTTAGAGTTATTTTCCCTCAGCGCTTCGGCAAGCTGGAGGCTATTTTGAGTGGTTGAAGGAACCAGCGATCGCACAGAGTTTAAAGTGAGGGAAGCGCCACTGCTGTAAGTCGCCAACTTGTGCAGTTCTGATTCAGCGCGAGCCGGATTGTTGCCGATCGCAATCGCCAAGTAATCAATAGCATTTGAGTTCAGCGACAGCCCTATTGCCAAAGCTTGAGTTCGGATCGATCGGGCAATGAGATCCGTTCGCCAGGGGGGAATAAGGTCGAACTCAAACAGCTTAGCTTGAGAAAGCAGGAATTTTGCCACCTTCAGGCGTTTGTCAATAGAAGGCGCTACAAAAACCAGGTGCGTCTTTTGCAGTATCTGCGGGAGCAACTGGAGAACCTCCAGCGTCTCTTCAGTAAACTGTTTGAAATTACACCCTTCTACCACCACTAACTTTGCTTTTTCCGTTCCCAAGGCGGGAGTTAAGGCGCAGTCAACCGCCTCATTCAATGCCGAAGCATCAAAGCGGTGATAATTGAAACTCATCCAAGCAGGATCGAGGTTCTTTTTAAAGGCAGAAAGCTTTTTGTGAATCGCGTGGAGGTCATCCCCTATCAGCAAGCTAATCATGGGTTCTTCTCCTCGAACAACACTTGATAGCGGACGCCCGTTGCCGCCAGAAATATCTTCTGCACCTTAGCTGCGTTTCGGTTGAACTTGTCCAGGTATTGGGCGGGCACGGCCAGCACCGCTTTCTTTTCCGTCAGTGCTACCAGGGAAGCGGCACAGAGTAAAGCGCGGTTCTTCTCAGAAGTTGCTGAGAGCACTTTTTCCCAAATGGCTCGCTCTTTGGAACGGGGCGATCGCAACTTGGAGGTACTCGGCAGCTTCTGGGTGCGATCGGGCTGCCAAGAGTTGCCACTCGCGTTCTCTGCGGCGTAGGGTTTTAATTGTGGCACCTTTGCCAATCCCAGCAAGCAGAGTTCCAGCCACAGCGTTGGGTGAGCGCTCTTGCTGAGCTGCCATTCCGAAGCCTGCAACTGTTCAAGGCCAGCAGCGATCGCATTGCAGTCCCAAGCAGACGCAATTTCCATCAGCGCCGAGTGCGAAATGCCGCTAACTAGCATCAGCGAACAGTCTGGCACGCTCGTTGCAAGCAACAAGTCCCGGTAGCAGGCTAGCAGCGACGCCAGCAGCATTTTAGGGCTTTTCCCGCTGTCAATGAGTTCGCGGGACAGTTGCAGCAGCTTCAGCGCGTTGCCGGTGCGGGTCGATTTCAAAATTGCAACTAAATCCGACTCCGGTATCCGCCCCGACAGCTCCAATACGTGAGAACTGGTAATTTCCTCTCCTAATAAGCTCAACTGGTCGAGCAACTGCAAGGCGTCCCTCATCCCGCCATTCGCGGCGCGGGCGATCGCAATTTTAGCTTCTTCGGCAATTGCAATTGACTCTTTCTCAGCTACCATTGTTAGCTGTTTGACAATGGCTGGGATTGGCAGCGATCGAAACAGGAACGTTTGGCAGCGGCTGTTAATTGTTGGCAGCACTTTGTGTTGCTCTGTTGTACACAAGATGAACACTACATGATGCGGAGGTTCTTCCAAACATTTTAGAAGAGCGTTAAAAGCTTGGGAACTTAGGCAGTGAACTTCATCTAAAATAAACACTCGGTAGCGGCTGATAACTGGTGCGAAGTGCGATCGCTCGATCAGGGCGCGAGCGTCATCCACGCCGTTGTGGGAAGCCGCGTCAATTTCAGCAACGTCTAAGCTGCTGCCTTTTTCAATCGAGCGGCAGGATTGGCACTTGCCGCACGGCTTTACTGTGGGTTTGTCTGCACTGGTGCAGTTGAGAGATTTAGCTAAAATGCGGGCCGTTGAAGTTTTGCCCGTTCCCCGTTCGCCGGCGAACAAGTAAGCCGGAGCAATTTTATTAGTTTTGACCGCATTGGAAAGTGTCCTTTGGATGTACTCCTGTCCGGCCAGTTCAGACAAGCTACGAGGGCGGTATTTTTGAGGCAATGCTGCGTACATGATTGAATGGTTAGGTGTAATTGTTTGCTGAGAATTAGAGTCATATTTGCGGAGTTTGCACTCAGAAGAAGAGAGAAGTAAAAAACTCAATATTTTTACTTCTGCCAAGCGAGCCTTTTTTGCAAAAGACATCAGTCTTTGAAAATCGGCATTAACAAGTATTTGGCATCCATTAGGATGTTGGGCTTGGAGCGGTTGCCAGCAGGAACTAAAATGGCGGGGCCGTCGCGCTGAGTGAGGTGCATTTGGAGTTGGGAACTAGCGATCGCTTTTGCACCTTCCAACAGGTATTTTATGTTGAATGAAATTGACAAATTGCTGTCTGAGTTAACGTGCGCTGCCATCTGTTCCAAACCGTTTCCAAATTCTCTGAAAAGCGACAGTGACACTTGCTGTGCTTCGCTATTAATGCGGATGCTGAGCGTTTTTTCTTTCTTGTCTGCCAGCACAGCAATTCTCTCTATAGCTTTGATGAAAGGTGCTTTTTCCAGCGTTACCTGATGTTTGAAATCCTGCTGCAATAAATCGGGATAAGCTGGGTATGTGCCTTCTAAACAGCGCGTTACTAAGCGCTGCGCTCCCCACCGGAATTCTACCAGAGCGCTCTCAGTGCTGTAAGAAAGCTCTACTGGGTCAGCGGATGTCCTGCTCGATAAAATTCGCTCCAGTTCGGCGAGCGATTTAGCTGGGACTGTAAGCTCTAGAGGCTGTGCAATTTCCGCTTGTTTCTTCTTAGAAAAACCTTGAATTGAAGTATTGAGGACAACCAAACGGTGGCCGTCTGTGGCAGCAAATTCGAGGGTATCTTGGCAGATTTTGAAGTAAACACCTGTCAGGATGTGCTTGCCTTCATCGGTAGCGGTGGCAAACAGTGACCCTTTCAGCCCTTCTTTCAACGTTTCAGCGGGGATACAAATTGTTTGCGCTGTTTTTACTTCAGGAATGGCAGGGAATTCTTCACTCGAAATCCCTCGAACTTGATAGCGACCGCAAGCAGCAATTAGGGTAGCAACTGGACTGTTGCTAACAGCCTCTGGCAAGGTAGCGCTATTCCCGCTATCTTCGCTATCTTCACCTTCGCGATTCAAGGCTTCGCGACTGACCAAAGTGATATCTCCGGGCGAGAATTTCCCGACAATATCACTGAGAAGTCCGACTGGAATAGTCATGTCGCCGGGAGATTGAACGTTGGCCTCAAAGGAGGTTTGAATAGCCAATCTCATGTCGAAGACGGTAAGTTGGACTCGCTGCGTTTTTTTGCAAGCAACTAAGAGGACATTTCCTAACACGGGGTGGGTGGGTTTTGCTGGGACAGCTTTGCTGACAAGTTCGAGATGGTTGGCTAAATTGTCTTGCGTGCAGACGAGCTTAATTTCTGCTGGCAAAAGCTGGGGAGAATCGCCTGCGCTATTGGAGGAATTGCGATCGGATTTTTCTTCAATTTTTGGTTCATCTTCGACCAAAGGTTCGGTTTGTTCTAAGGGAACACTTGCCTTGGGTTTTGTTTTGGAAAATCCGCTCTCTTTTTTTCGGTTTTTAGCTGTCGCGGTGCGGGATTTGGTTTGCATCTTTGTGCGTTAAAATAGCTGCTAAGCGGGGGGAGCGTTAGCTGCCCAGAGAATAGCTTGCATTAGCAGCTTGTCACTCAATCTACCAACCCTAACCTCTGCCACCAAGCTAACGCTATGGTGGCAGTACCCTTTCAGCATTTTCCGATGGAAAGTTGTCATGTGTGGCGTGGTCTTTGAGTGGGTGTAACTTCTCCCCACCTAAATCGGAAATTTAGGTGGAGAGGGTTCAACTCTAAAAGCGCGGTTCACCAAATATAAAATGGGTTCACTTACTAAGAAAAACCCGGTGTTTTGCGCGGCTACAACTCACGTACATAAGCTGATTGTACTCTCGAATACTGTCGCGGTATTCTTTGAATAATTGAGCTTTTTGACTAGGAAAAAGTTGAGCAAGATACAGCAATTTAGTAGCGACTTTCCTGCCAATATCACTGCTATCAATTCCCACCTCCGTAAAAGTAGAGCCTTGAGAATTATGTACAGTAATTGCCCAAGAATTTCTCATATCTGCAAAGATTTCACAATGGTCGTACCATGCCTTCCATAAGCTCGGATTGCTTTTAGCATTTTGCAGCAACCTAGCATTGTCCTGTTGGAATCGGCGAGCGTCATTTTCGTGGAGGATATAGATTTGGCGTCGGTCGCCTGCATCGGTTTTAACCTGGAGATTCCAGGCTTTATAGCCACAGTACCTATCCTCTTGAAATTCGGCAATTTCCACTTCTGCTGATGTGGGCAGGATGACGGTTTTGCCGTCGGGAGCAATAACGGGAGCTTTAGCAATCAACCTCTCTCCAATAACAAATCTGGGAGCATTTTTCCCGTAGATTTTGGCTCGGATTTTGCTATTCCAGTAGGCGACGCGCTCGTTAGTGTAGCAGAGTATGCGAAAGCAATCAGGGTCTTGAGGGAAAGTAGAAGAGAACTTTTTTAAGGCGTATTTCAGCAGCGTTTTTTCTCGGACTAAGAAGGCTCCGTTTTTTTTATCAAGGCTGAATTTGGAGAAGGGTTTGAACGCCTCTTTGCTCTTGACAGCCGTGCGGCAAGCTGTTACGAATTCTAGCAGGGGGCTGCCCGCACCTTGCCGGACGACCTCTGTTAAAACGGCTTTTTCAGGCACGCTGAAGGATTGAGATTTTTTCTCTTCTATTTCGCCATTATTAACAGGAGGCAATTGTGCGGGGTCGCCCATGACGATGAGCTGCCGATTGCTGCCGAGGAGCAAAGTGCTAGCAATTCTTTCTTGAATGATATTCCACAGTTCTGCTGTAACCATGCTGCACTCATCAAGAAAGATGGTGTCGTACAGGTGAAGGAAAGAAGGAGAAACTTGTTTGAGGATTTTATTTTGCCCCTGTTTGACTGGAGCTAATCCCAATAGCTGGTGGATGGTCATAAAGTCTACTCCTCTCAGTCCTTTTTCAGCAGCCATCCGTCGCAATACGCCTACAGCTTTATTGGTGGGAGCGGTGAAAGCGACTCTCTTTCCGGCGCTGACTAATTGTTCTGCTACCAGGTTGACAAGGGTTGATTTTCCCGTACCTGCATATCCAAATAGCCCGAATACCCGTTTAGAGCTTGCTACAAATTGTTCGAGGAGTTGGAGGGCGTTGTTTTGTTGAGAAGTTAATTGAAAATTCGGTTTTACCAGTGTTTGAATCATAGGGTTGGTTTCTTCTACTATCTTTCAAACACTAATCAGCGGTAGCTGAAATTTACACATTGACACTCCGGGCGCCTGAAGGCACGAGGATTCTTAAGACATTTCGATCTTAATATCCCGCGCAAGCGTGCGGGTTCTTGGGCGCAATCCTTTTGCCTTAAAAGGTGGGCTGCTATCCTTGTCTTGCAACAAGCTCCTCAAGCGTTTAGGGATTTAAAAAATCCCTGGTTTCGCGGAGTCCCCGCGTACCATTTTTAAAGCTCTATCTCTGATGGTTTTTGCCGCTCCGATATCTGCGTGCTGGTAATAGCCACATTCCACACAGATGAATTTTTCTCCATCTCTGTTTGACTTGTCAATATGGCCGCAATTTCTGCATTCTGTGCTGGAGTGTTTGGGATTGACTTTGATGGTGACTTTGCCTTGCTTTGCAGCCAGATACTCAATCTTTAGAATCAATTCACCCCAACCTGCATCTGATATCGAACGATTTAAACCTTTCTTTCTCGATTGCCCGTTTTTGAGGAACCTCCCTGTCTTTTCGTCAATTTTTACCTGACATCGGTGCTTCATCCCTGAAATATTTAAGTTTTCTATGGCAATCGCATCTACGTTACGAGATACTATCTTGTTAGCTACTTTCCATTGATAAGCGTGACGCCGTTCACCGATCTTTTGATGTAACCGCCCTACTTTTTTAGCTGCTTTCTGGCGATTTTTGCTCCCTTTGATTTTGCGGTTAATTCTTTTCTGTCTGATTTTTAGGGTGCGTTTAGCTTTTTTGGATGTGGAAAACTTAGGATTTTCAATTTGACATCCATCAGATAGATGAACTAGCTTTGTAATTCCTAAGTCACATCCAATTACTTTCACAACATCTACCAGAGATTTTGCTATTGTATAGGGAACAGACTTGTTCTCTATCCTCACGGACACATACCAACCATTTTGACGCTTCCTGACAGTACAAGCCTTGATGGTAAAACCATCGGGGATTGAACGTGAGTTGTAAAATCGCATCCACCCTAGTTTGGGTGAATAGATTTTATTGCCTTTGATTTTGATGCCCATTACAAAAGTAAAAGAGGTAAAGTTACTCCGATTTTTAAATTTCGGGAATCCTCTACCTTCAAAGAAGTTTTTGTAGGCGGTATCTAAGCGTTTAACATTCTGTTGTAGAACTGTTGAGTCAATACCACTATACCAAGGTCTAGCTATTTTTAAGTCAGGTAATGCAGTGATTTGAATGTCGCCAGCACTGCGACGGGGGTTCTTAGTCTTACCTGAAGCATCGGTTTTTGAGTCTTTCCAAGGATTTCCGGTTGCACCATTTTTACTGACGTAGCAGGTTAATGGGGAAACTTCGCTTTGAGTTTTAATCTCACAGTAATTTCCTTGGATGAACTGTTGGTTATAGTGGGTAATTCTGTCGTTGAGACACCAATTGTAGTGGCTCCTTAACATATCTACCCAGTGAGACATTTTTGAGTCTTGTGTTTGATTGGGACGCAGTTTGTAAACATAGTTTGTGAGCAAGATTGAGTTACCTGTATTTGAAAAATGAACTGGTTTTATTCTAGTCTAAAAACTTACTTGATTCAAAACATTTCGCAATTCTTAATTTTTTAATAATTTAAATTTTTGCCGACCTACTTGAATTAAAGCCGTCAAGCGAAGGACGGGGTTTTCAACCCAGTTTTCTGATAACTCTCTGGGGGGGTGACAAAGAGGTCTACGAGATAGACTGTATAAGGGTTACGGCCCGCATACCTTGTTGATAAAAGCGGCGTTTATTGGGAGTTAACTTCATTAACTGTTCTACCTCGTCAGAATATTGTTCGAGATAATTGACCCACTTTTCTCCATCTAAACCAACACCAAATGTACTCCGTCTTCGATATCTTTTTTTAGGTTCTTTGCGACGAGATACATATTTTTGTACCTGCTTTTTTTTCAGTTCAGTGCCTTGAAATATTGCCCAAGTGTACGCAAGTGTCATGAGCAAAATCATGTTAATAAGTCGGTCTCCTTTTAAGCTGGTTCCTTCAAGATCGTAGCCTCCTGTTTTACAGTCTCGGAACATTTCTTCAATACCCATCCGCTGCTTATAAGCATTGATAGCTGCCGGCAATGACCCTAAATCTGTGAGTATAAACCACGCTTCATCAACCTTCCATCCCCCGTAGTTCCTTTTCCACTTACAAGCAAGATCAAATCCGGTCGCAGGTCGAGTTTTCCTCACTCTTTTACCTTGAAAATATAAAGAGGTTTAAGAGTACTATTCCTAATTCATCTAACCGTTGCCAAACTAAATGTTCCGTTTCCACACAATGATTTTTTTTCAGTCTTAAACAAAAAGATACACCCTTTTCCCTCAGCCAGTTTCCCAAATCGACAGAACAAAATTCACGGTCTCCTAAAACGATGACTTTATATTCTGAAAATAATGGTAAAACTTGCTGTAAATTGGTTGTTTGTGACTCGAAGTTACTGTTTCCCAATTTGGGCAACAGTGACCAGTATAATGGAATTGCTCTTCGCTCCCAGATCAGGCTAACCATAAATAGATTAATGCGCCCCCATTGACTGCGGTCGATTGCAATTGATAAAGTTTGACCAACACGGCAATAAGTAATCAACCAATAAGTAATTAATGGGAACCAAATTAGTGAGATAGTTAAGTGAGGCAAATCGAGAAACCTTTGTAGTTTTCTACGCCGACTTTCGGTTGTAATTGGATAGGGAAATACCCGCGAGAGCCGTTCTAATCTCACTTGTTTTTCTGATTGTATCAAGGGTAGCAAGATTCCAATCAGTTTAAATTGAGCTGAACTTAGTTGTTTTTTTAAATGAATGAGGTAGAATGTTGGTATCATTATTTTTGAGATAGGCAAGCGTGTAACAATTATGCTGCCTATCTTTTTTGAGCAGCGGATTGGCTCAATCCTTACAAAGGTATGGGTTTCAGGCTGGTTGTTACCCCCCCAGGATAACTCTAACAGGACTTACGCATAACCTCTATATGTAGGGTGAGCCATAAGCACCTTACCGCTACCAATAGTGTATTTAAACACTTGGGGCGTAAGTCTTGTATAATTTGTTCTGTTGATTTGACTGCTACTCAATTTTTCCATAGTTAGGACTTATGCACCCATCAAAAACTCTCCCAGTTATCAGTTGGATTGATAACTAGGAGAAATTGTGGAGAAGCGGAGTTATTAATCTAATGCAGGTACTTTGACTAATTCGACTTCAAAATAAGCTTGGCCCATCAATCTTGAGGCAAAACTGGCTGTTCTTGACTATCAAAAATAATCACAAATGTGCGATGTTTAACCAACCGTTGCAAAACCCGCAGATGCTCATCTGCATCGTTTCTCTTGCGAAATCGCGCCACAACAATACGCTGGCAATTAGGAAGTAAGCGAATTAAGCACCACGGGTGCAACTTCTCAAAATAGGTCATTTTAACCTCCTGATAACAGTAACAAATTGTGTTTGTGTTTGATTACCTGCCATTACCTTAATTGAAACAATATTGTCGAAGACAGGTCACGGTGATATTGACAATTGACTATATTTGTGCTGAAACCAGCTCAAATTATTTTTTGATGCTGAAAAGGCTTGATGTATATAAAATCAAAAACAATAGTGGCGCGTCTATTTGGAAATGAGGCATTAGAAATCTCCTCAGAAACTCGCAGGGGAGAAGGGGAGAAGGGAGAAGGGGAGAGGGGGAGAAAGAGTTTCTTTGATCCCTAACGGGTGCTGGGCCTCCGTGAAACGCTTTGAAGTTTATCAATTTGAGAAAACACGGGCAATTGTTCAATGCACTAATTTCAAGCAGACGCGCCACTACTAATGCACGCTATTATCTTCAGAAAGCCGACATAGCAAGGTTGCCAGTGCCTCTGGAATTTCCTCAAAATGCTCTAGCAGGAAGTCCATTACTGCCAGATGACGCAAATCGACAGGAGTAGGAAATCTTCGATTTTTTCCCTTTTTAAACCAACCCCGCACTGTAGAATTAGAACGGGAACAAATAAAAGCGATTTCCTCGTAACTCACCGCCCACTTGCCATAAAACTGCTTCGGCGTCATTCCCAATTGGCATTGGCTGTAAGCTGCAATTAAATTGCGCTCTCTATCTGTCAAAGTCTGCGGCTTTTTCATCCTCAAACCCCTCCAAATCTTCCTCCCGCGCCGTATCAAACTGACACCAAGCTGCGCTCTTGGAATTAGCAGCCAGCCAAATTATGTAGCACCACATCCAACAGTACCGGCGCGGTTCGCAGTTGTAAAATTTGCCAATAACTATCCCCCAATCAGCTTCTTCGCCAACACCCGTCCAGCGCACCATGTCGCCGCACTCAAAGCGCGGCCTGTGAATTTTGGCAAAATTAGCAGGCAATTCGATTGAAGGTGGCATCCCCTTCAAATCTCTTAGCGGCAGCGCCGAAATCAAATCTCGACTTCCTTTTAAGATTGACATAAGTTCATAGCTGTGAATCGATTGCACCTGACTTTTTTTGACAGGTTTTCAGGCAAATTTCTTGATAAAGAAATTGCAGCGCGATATTCCCCTAAATCAATCAACTGAAATCAAGCTGTGTAAATTCCTTACTGGGAGGACACCCGCTTTTAACGCATTGTACAAGCGCTCTTTCTCCAATGGCTACTACTTGATTCTGTGTTTTATTTTTGTTACGGAAATAGGCAGACTTTTTGGCCATTAATTAGTGTTGCTAGGAATTGGCACTAATACCAATCTCTCTCCTAGTTACAAGGAAAGATTGCGTTCGCTTAATGGTAATGATTCTGTTGTCAAAAAATTTTAGGGATGCGTTGCAAAAATCTTGGCAGTACAGAAATCGCTGTCCAATTACCTTTATTAGCAGCTTCGAGATATCGCCGGAGCAAATCTTCAGTTACTTGTTGGTCAAGCCAATGCGTTAATTCCACTAGCTCCTGCTAAAATGGGTTAGAAACCCCGTGCTTCTAGCACGGCTTTACATTAGAACTTACGCATCTCACAGGATAATTGCTATAATGTGAGACATGACGCAAAAAGCCTTTAAGTACCGCTTCTATCCCACGCCTGAACAAGAAACCTTGTTGAGACGCACGATGGGCTGTACTCGTTTGGTCTACAATCGCGCCCTTGCTGTGAGAACACAGGCTTGGTACGAACAGAAGAAGCGAGTCGGTTACAGCGATACTTCGGCAATGTTGACCGAATGGAAAAAGCAGGAATATCTGCAATTCCTCAACGAGGTTAGCTGTGTCCCATTGCAGCAAGGATTGAGACACCTTCAGAAAGCATTCTCGAACTTCTTCGACGGGCGGGCGAAATACCCCACCTTCAAGAAGAAACGCAACGGCGGCAGCGCAGAGTTTACCAAGTCTGCCTTCAAGTTCAGAGACGGGCAAGTCTTTCTTGCCAAGTGTTCTGAACCCCTGTCGATTCGCTGGAGTCGAGAATTGCCACCAGGTGCAACTCCATCGACCATTACGGTGAAGCTCTCGCCTGCTGGACGCTGGACAGTTTCCTTGCTGGTGGAGGTCGAGATTGAGCCATTGCCAAAATGCTCCAGTGAAATTGGGGTAGATTTGGGTGTGACCAGCCTGGTTGCCTTGAGCGATGGCGAGAAGATTGCCAACCCCAAAGGCTTCAATGCGAAACGCCGCAAGCTCAGGAAAGCTCAGAAGGCGTTGAGTCGCAAGCTTCATGGATCGAACAATCGCCACAAGGCACGACTCAAAGTGGCAAAGGTGCATCAGTCCATCGCTGACGCGAGAAAGGATTTTCTTCACAAGCTGACCACTCGATTGGTGCGCGAAAACCAAACGATCGCCGTCGAGGATTTGGCCGTGAAGAATATGGTGAAGAACCCCAAACTTGCCCTCTCCATCAGTGATGCGAGTTGGGGCGAGTTGGTAAGACAGCTTGAATACAAGTGTGACTGGTACGGTCGTATTTTAATCAAGATTGACCGATGGTTTCCGAGTTCTAAGCGGTGTGGCAATTGCGGTCACATCATGGAAAAAATGCCATTGAATCTTCGGGAATGGGATTGCCCAATCTGCGGGGCGCACCACGACCGAGATATCAATGCAGCAAAAAATATTCTTGCCGCAGGGCTTGCGGTGAAAGTCTGTGGAGCGAACGTAAGACCGGATAGGCATCAGTCTGATGGCAGTTGCGATGAAGCAGAAAGGTCTAAGAAGTGATTCTTGGAATCACCGTGGCTCAATTCCCGGTGAGGATGTCAAGGCGAGATAGCCTCCCTCTTTGAATTTTGTGTGGTTAATTGAAAGGGAGCCAGTTAAGGAATGAAAAATAAATAAGGTGACTAATAGAGCAATAGTTTACCTTGGATCAAGGCTTCTGGGGTTTAATTGTGCAAGTTATTGATTTTTCATTCCTAAGTGGCGACAGAGGTACGATCGCTTTATGCCCCCAACGGCTGCAAGCTACAGGTCGCTTTCTGCAAGCTCACTCAACAAGCGATCGCCCTCCTGACGGTCGGCACCCCAACTGTTGCCCTAAACGAGTATCCCCAAATCTTGCCCTAGTGATGGAATAGTTTTTTGAGAGTATCAAATAAATGAGGCGGTGGGGACTCAGCCGTTTCAACCGGCAAGGGCCCTGGCATCATTAATCTTCGCCGATCGCATAATTGGCGATCGCAACCATCACCCACAGGAATTGGTGAAGCTATCGCGCCGGCTGAGAATCACCACCGATAAACTCACAGCTTTCCCCAAGCCCTAAATCGCATCTGGTAATTCGCGTTCCACAAACCGCAAGCGCGGATATCGGTAAACTGCAACTGTTACCCCTATAGCTAGAATTTCCATCGTAATAAATAGCAAGCCAATACCGCGGCCCGGCCCCACGCCAATGATTTGACCGATGCTTCCAGCTAATAAACCATTAGTCGCCATTAAAGGTTCAAAGATTCGTTCAGTTAGAGGGCCAGCCACAACATAAGCGACGGGAATACACGACCAACAAATCATATTGATTGTAGCAAAGACCCGGCCTTGAATATCGGGAGCCACTTTTCGGAGCAAGATGGCATCGCACCAGCCATTGATGAAAGGTAAGCTGAAGAAAAACAAGAAGAAAGCCAGAGCAAAAAGGGCAGCATCGGCGCGTAATCCCAATGCTAAAATGCACAGTTGACTGAGAAACGCAAAACCAAATACGCCACGAATTAAAGTTCTGGGACCTCCCCAAATACTCATAACTACACTACCCAGCAGCATCCCGGCACCGCCGAGGGATTGAATGGTTCCGAGAACGGTAACAGAAGTAAAAGAAAGTACCAGTGGCGGGAATAAAACTTCAATCAGTCCAAAAACAAAATTATTGATAGCGAAAACAATTAGCAAAGCTAAAAGTCCGGGTCTAACAGTAATATAAGTCCAGCCTTCAAGTGCCTCGCGCCAGAGAGAGGCTTTTCCATTAACAACTGGAACCGCAGCAGTCTTAGCGTCAGGAAAGCGAACCAGCAATAGGGTGGTGAGGGCAAACAGGAAGGTGGCAAAGTCAATTAAAATGACACCTTCAAGTTGGACGATTCCCAGCAAGAATCCTGCTAGCAGCGGTGAAATTAGCTGGGCGCACGCTTCTCCTGATTGAACCATACCGCTAGCACGCGGCAAGTGTTCCTTCGGTACTAATAAAGAGGTCGAAGCAGTGTAAGCTGGCAACTGAAAAGCTTTACAGACGGAACTGAGGCTGACGGCCAGGTAGATGTGCCAAATTTCAAGGTTTCCGGTGGTGAGTAATAGAGCCATCGCCACTGTAGTTATCCCCGCGCCGGAGTCAGATAGAATTATGCACCACCGTCTGTTCCATCGGTCAACTAAGGCACCTGCTACCGGGGAAATCAGGATACTGGGCAGCATAGCCGATAGCAAAATCAGAGAGAATTGGGTGACTGATCCTGTACGCTGATACACCCACACTCCCAATGCAAAGCTCGTTAGACTCGATCCGATCAGGGATATCAGTTGTCCGAACCAGACTATCAGAAAAACACCTATTTCATCCTTAATGATTCGGAGATTCTTAAAACTACGCATAATTGCTAAAACTAATCCTACAGTAGCTTCGAGGTGGTTAAAACAAGAAGAAAAAGCCCCAATAGAACGCACCCTATTGCAAGGAGTGCAAAAGCTAGAACTATTGGGATACATAAGCTATAGCTTCATTACCCCTCCCTGCCGGAGTTTAGCAATCTTCTTCCAGAGGGTCAGAAAATCCGTATTCTTCAAGTTTACCCTCGCGTCGCACATCACAAGTCACACAATGGAATGAGCCACCGAAGGTGTAAACGTGGCGGAAATCTACGGGAATCACTTTGAAACCTAAATTTTTAAGGAGTCTTTGCATTGGTTCTTCCTGCTTTTCCACAACAACTGTTTCGGGATCTAAGCTTAAAATATTCATGCACACCCAACTACTGCACATATACATAGGCCAATTGTCAGGAAGGGTAGAGGGAGCCGCATTGACTAAATCCCACCCTGCTTTTTTGAAAAGCTCCTTTTCTATGCAAGGTCTGGCAGGATTAATTAAAGCTAACCCGGGGCGGAGAGGGACGAGGGAAGCATCAATGTGCATAGGATTGAAGTCAGGGAAATTGACAACATGAACCCGGAATGTGTCTCCCAGATGACGTTTGAGCCAGGTAATCCCTATGTTGTTAGTAACGTGGCTGCGTTGGACAAATAAATCTCGTCCAAAACGGACAATATCAGCCGCATCGAAACTAGGTTCAGTATCTCGAATAACAAAGTGTCCTTGTTCTGTGAGAGCGTACCGTTCTTCGACAGGTTTTTGGGCAAATTCAAAATCATAGAATTCGTCCGACATAGAAGGTTTTGGAGCCGTTGTCCACTTAGCCCCCTGTCGGAAGTATTCAAGTATTAAAGAACGGTAAGCGCGATATTCAAAAAAGCGCGATCGCCACGCCATCGGCGCTTCAATAATTTCATTGCCAACTACGATAAGAACATCGCGAGGCATGGCGGCATAGAAACCGGAAGCTTCAAAATCTAAAGTTTTGTAAGTTTGGCAAAAGTCGATGATATCGGGACGGCGAACAGTCACACCAAACGCTTCTAAAACATGGCAAAACTCGTTTAATTCTTTAGCCGCTATTTCTACAAGTTCTTGAGGGAAGGGTTGACCCGCATACTTTTGAAAAAAACCCAAGTTGTTGGGGTAAGAGTTGGTTAGGAGTGCTGGCTCCAAGTGGGGAACGGCTGCGCCCTCAACGTGACCGACAATGACTTCTTTGAGAGGGTCCCATTCGTTGTAGCTGTTAACAACTGGAAGTGGCTGATTAGAGAATAGACTTGCGTTGAGTTTCAGTTGCGATAAGTTTTCCATTTTTTGACCTTTAGACCTTTATAAAAATGACATTCTTTACATTCCACATCGCCACCGTAGTGACCCCCGCACCGGAGTCGGACAAAATCATGCACCAGCGTCGGTTCCAACGGTCAACCAATGCCTTTGCTATTGGAGGAGGTCGGATATTCGGTAGCATGGCAAATAACAAAATCAGAGAGAATTGACTGAACTTGTACGTTGGTCAACCCAAACTCCCAATGCAAAGCTCGTTATACCCGACCCAATCAAGGATATTAGTTGTCCAAACCAGACTACAAGAAAAACACCCATTCCACCTGTAAAGGGTCGGAAATTCTTAAGACTACGCATAATCGCTAATTCGTGCTAGACGGTTGGTTCGACTCGATTTGCAACACATAGCCTTCACAATGTAAGTCGGCTGCCTGAAAACCTAACCGTTCTAAACCTTGATAGTGCTGCACGCAAGTTTCCAGATTTGGCAATCCTACAGTGGGCTTGATATTGTCAAAACGGGAAGAGAGGAGACTGGACATAACGCACCCCATAATGTTTAGGGGATTGGTAGGCTTAAACTCGTCTGACAATGAATCTTCATCCATGTTTTTCTTCATTGATTGTGGTAGGTAGATGACCGTTTCTATTGGGTCAGGTGCGTGAAGTGCTCCACCTTCGGTAAAGAGAATATCTTTGTGTTTCTCAAAGCGCTTAATCGCCTGTTCAGGGGAAAAACAGTGTGGGCCAGAATCATCAACAATTAAAGTACCCGGTTTCAGCCGATCGATGTCGAGAATGTCTGGGACGTTGGTAGCCCCAATGATTAAGGTAGCGTCATAGATTTCTGATGGCAGTTCAGATGAAGATGAAGAGATTGCTATTTGGACGGAACCTCGAAATGCTAAATCATCGCTCAGTTCGCGTTGAAGATTTTGGAGGGATTCCTGTTTACTGTAAATATCGCACAGGATAATCGACTTAGGATGCGGCAAGCATTTTAACATTAGGCGCAGGCTATTAATTCCAATCGAACCTAAACCGATGAAAGCTACTTTTTCTTGTTCTAAAGAACCCTGACTAACCTCTAAAATTTTCTTAATGGTCAGAACAACAGTAGAGCAGGTTGTAGCGTGTCCTGTAGTGATTTTCGGTAAGTCGTTACGTCCCTCAATAGCTTTGGCAATGGCATGACCGTAATCAGTAGCCGAGGGAATTAAACCTGTTAAGGAAACGGTTTTAGCACCAAGTCGTCCTGCCATTTCTAACGCTTCAATAACTAACTGCACGAGTTTGTGTTGGTCGTTGTATAGTTCATCCTCAAATATAGGAAGAGTTAAGCCTGCTATTCTACCCCATTTAGTCTCCATAACAGCATCCCACATTGGCAGGTTATCAAACCAATTTTGAAGAATTTGATGGCGACTCAAACTGGTTTCTTGGATTAGGGAAAGAGGAATATAACCTAAAGCGGCTGAATCAACGCATGCTAGTTTTCCTACAGCAAACAAAGAGAGTAAAGAGCGCTGTTCTAGTTGAAAAAATGGAGATTTTTCTGTGGTGGGCGCTGGAGATTTGGTCACAGGTTTCTCAACTTTTGCTATAGGTACTTCTGCATTAAAAGATGGTAGTTGGCTGGGCAATTGCTCAAGTGCGACGGCTAACTCAGCTATAGTGGGATACTCAAACAGAAGCTTGACTGAAACCTTAAGGTTCATTTCTGCTGAAAGCTTAGATACCAATGAAGCAGCTTGGAGTGAATGTCCTCCCAGTTCAAAGAAATTATCATTAATGCCGATTCTTTTTAATCTCAAAATTTCTGCCCAGATATCAGCTAGCTTGGCTTCAGTCGGGGTGCGAGGGGCAACAAATTTGTCTTCTTGCTCGGTGTGGAAACTATCTGGTGCAGGTAGAGCGCGATGGTCTATTTTACCGTTGGGTGTTAGTGGTAGTGCTTTCATTAACACAAAAGCACTCGGTATCATATAGCTGGGCAGTTTTTGTTTCAAGTAATCGCGTAGGTTGCGAGTCATAGTACGCTGCAAAGTTTTCCACCAGTCTTGAGATTCCAACTGGTAGGCTATACTCTGCTCAACTTGAGTCTGTTCGTTCGGTGTGAGATGAAAGCCAACCCCGGCTTTTGGCGGATGAGACCAAGCCACTGTTCCAGAAAGCCACTGAGGAGCTTCCTCTCCAGGTAGTTGTAAGTGCAAGTGGCAGGATTTATCTGGGTTGATAGCTGGTACGCCTACCACAGCAACGCCGCCTGTGGAGATATCCTCTGTATGGCATTTGATAGCATTACTATCTAGTTCTAGCTGACATTCACTGTGATAAGGAATGCGATCTGGGATGAGGTTACAAGTAATATAACCTACGATTTTCTTATCGCCAGGATTGTCTTCTCGACAAATAACTACCCCTTCTATAACATCAGGATGTTGGGCTAATGCTGCTTCAATCTCGCCGAGTTCGATGCGGAAGCCGCGAATTTTTACTTGGTTATCTATTCTGCCAAGGTATTCAATATTGCCATCGCTCAAGTAACGAACCTGATCTCCAGTTTTGTAGAGGCGAGAGTGCTTCGCACACGCTTCGCCAACGGTGGAGCAGTCACTAAAGGGATTGGGAATAAATCGCTCATTGGTCAACTCAGGACGGTTGAGATACCCCCGTGCCAAACCAGCACCGCCGATGTGCAACTCACCAGGAACGCCAATGGGTACAGGCTGTCTGTTCCCATCTAAGATGTAGGTACAGACATTAGCAATCGGTCTTCCTATCGGCAACTCCCTTAATGTGGCATCGGCTGGCGATAACTCGCGTAGTGTCGCTCCTATAGTGGTTTCTGTTGGGCCATAAACATTTATAAGACGCACTTGCTGTCCCACATACTCAATCCAAGCTTTCAATCGTTCCGGCAGTGCTTTTTCTCCACCTATACTGATTAAGCGCAATGATGGGGGAAAGGCAAAAGTTTTTTGGCTTAATATTGCTGTGAGTTCGTGCCAATAAGCTGTTGGTAGTGCCAGGATGGTTAAGTTCCAATTAGAGCAATCTTGCAGAAATCTATCAATTGAGTCGAGCATGGAATCGGTACGCAAGACCAGCGTTGCACCCGTAGTCAGGCTGGTATAGATTTCTTCGGCACTAGCATCAAAACTAATTGAGGAGAATTGGAGAATGCGATCACACTGGTCTATTTCATATTCAGCACTCGCAGCCGTTGTGTAATTGACTAGCGATTCATGTTGGATTAAAACGCCTTTGGGTTTTCCTGTAGAGCCTGATGTGTAGATGATGTATGCCAAGTTTGTTGGCTTCACTGGGATGGAAGGGTTTTCTTTGCTGTCAACAGCAATTTTTTCCCAATCAGAGTCCAAGCAGACAACACACGCAGAATTTTGGGGAAGTTTCTCGACTAGCTTCTCTTGAGTGAGCAGAACTGGAACCGACGAATCTTCTAGCATGAAAGCCAAGCGCTCAGACGGATAGTTCGGGTCGAGCGGAACGTAAGCACCGCCAGCTTTGAGGATGCCCAACAAACCGATTATCATTTCCAGAGAACGCTCTACACAAATCCCTACCAGCACTTCTGGCCCCACGCCCAGCGATCGCAGATAATTTGCCAGTTGATTGGCTTTTACATTCAACTCTCGATAGGTAAGTTGTTTTTCTTCAAACACCACTGCTACGGCATCGGGTGTGCGTTCCACTTGTTCTTCAAACAACTGATGGATGCACTTCTCTTGGGGATAGTCTTTAGCGGTGCTGTTCCACTCTACTAATAGCTGCTGTCGCTCTGCTGGTGTCAGCAATGGCAAATCTGAAATCGCCTGTTTGGAATTGGCGACGATTCCTTCCAACAAGGTCTGGAAATGTTCCGCCATCCGAACGATCGTAGTCTCATCAAACAGATCCGAGTTGTATTCCCATTCTGCTACCAATCCATCAGCCGTATTCTCCATTGATAGGGTCAAATCAAACTTGGCTGTGACGCTTTCCACGGAATACGAGCTTACCGCTAAATCAAGCAGTTCCATAGAAGGTACTGTTCCGTCGTCAAGAGCAAACATCACCTGGAATAGAGGCGTGTAGCTTAAGTCTCGCGTTGGTTGCAGTGCTTCTACTAACTGCTCGAATGGCAGGTCTTGATGCGTGTAACCTTGCAGTGCCACTTCCCGAATTCGATTGAGTAACTGCTCAAAACTGGGGTTGCCGCCGAGGTCAGTACGCAACACTAAGGTGTTGACAAAAAAGCCGATTAGCCTTTCAAGTTCCCGTCGGTTGCGACCAGCTACAGGCGTCCCTACTACGATGTCATCTTGTCCTGAGTATCGGTAGAGAAATGTCCCAAAGGCTGCCAAAAGCGTCATAAACAGAGTGACTCCTGCTCGCTTACTCAACGTGGCAAGTTCCACGCTCAATTCTTTGGAAAAGGCTGCATAGTAATATCCTCCCCGGAAGGTTTGAACAGCCGGTCGCGCTCGGTCTGTGGGCAATTCTAATAAATTCGGAGCGTTCTTGAGTTGTTCCTTCCAGTAGTGAAGTTGGGTTTCTAGTATTTCTCCAGTTAGCCACTGTCGCTGCCAAAGGGCGAAGTCGGCATATTGTACTGGTAACTCTGGTAAAACTGGAGGCTTTCCTGTACAGAAAGCTTGGTAAAGTTCTGTTAGTTCCCGCACGAATACGCCCAGCGACCAACCATCAGAAATAATGTGGTGCATGGTGAGCAGCAAGAGGTACTCTGCTTCACCTAGCTGTAGCACCTCCCCTCGGAGTAAAGGCTCTTGCTCCAGGTTAAAAGGTCGATTCGCTTCAGCCGTAGCTAATCGTTTCGCTTCAATTTCTCGTTGGCTCTCAGACAGGTGCAACAAGTTTACAACTTCTAGTTGAAAACTAAGAGTTGAGGCAATAACTTGAACGGGTTGATCTCCTACTATTGCAAAGTTGGTGCGTAACGCTTCATGCCGCTGGATAATTTCATTGATGCTACTCTGTAGCGCCGCTATATTGAGCTGACCGAAAAGACGTAACGCAAGCGGGATGTTGTAGAATGCACTGTCTGGCTGTAATCGATCGAGGAACCACAACCTCGTTTGAGCGAAAGATAATGGGATGGACTCTGATCTTGGAATTGGTAGAAGAGGCAGAGCTTCTACAGATTTTCCGTTTTTGAGCGCTATCTTAACCCGCGAAGCGAATTCGGCAATCGTGGGAGCTTCAAACAAACTGCGTAATGGTAATTCGATGGATATCGTGTCGCGCACTCTTGAAATTACTTGAGTGGCTAATAAGGAATGTCCGCCCAAGGTAAAGAAATTGTCATTAACGCCTACAGAGTCAATTAAGAGGATGTTACCCCAAATGCTCGCTAGCATTTCCTCAATTGGAGTTCGAGGAGCGACAAAAGACTCTTCCAGTTCTTTCCGCAAATCAGGGGCGGGTAAGGCGCGACGGTCTACTTTTCCATTGGGTGTTAGTGGTAGTGCCTCCAGAACGACAAAAGCACCCGGCACCATGTAATCGGGCAGTTTTTGTTTGAGGAAGTGGCGCAGGTCAGTAATTGTGGGTGTTCCTTCCTGTTGTGGAACAACATAAGCTACTAATTGCTTATCATCTGCAACGAAATCTTTGGCGATAACCGCAGTCTCTCTTACACCGGGATGCTGGCTGAGTACCGCTTCAATTTCTCCCAATTCGATACGGAAGCCGCGAATCTTAACTTGATTGTCAATGCGACCTAAAAACTCGATGTTACCATCTGACAAGTAACGGGCTAAGTCGCCTGTTTTGTAGAGGCGAGAACTCGGTTGATTGCTAAAGGGGTTAGGGATAAATTTTTCTTCAGTTAAATCAGGACGATTGAGGTAGCCTCGTGCTAATCCCACACTGGCAATGTGTAGTTCCCCAGGAACCCCAATAGGAACGAGTTGGAGGTAGCGATCGAGAATATAGACTTGGGTGTTGTTAATCGGACGACCAATCGGCAGCACATCCATACCTTCAAAGCATTGTGCAACTGTAGCGCAAACAGTAGATTCAGTTGGCCCGTAAGCATTAAAGAATCGTCGTTCCTTTGCCCATTGAGTGACTAAAGAAGGAGGACATGGTTCTCCTGCTACAACAATATTTTGCATATCTGGTAACTCTTGAGTTGGCAGCGTGGCGAGGGCTGATGGCACAAGGGTAAGGTGAGTAATCTTTTGCTCCTGTAATAGCCTTAACAAAGGTTGTCCTGGTTGCAGTTCCTCCCGCGTTCCCAGACAAAGCTTCGCCCCTGCACAAAGAGCCATGACAATTTCCGAGATAGAAGCGTCAAAGCTAATGGATGCAAACTGGAGAACGCAACTACCGGGCTGCACATTAAACACCTTGATTTGTGCCTGCGATAGATTGCATAATCCTTGGTGAGTAACTAGAACTCCTTTGGGTTTTCCAGTTGAACCGGAAGTGTAAATGACATAAGCCAAGTTCTCCGGTGTCACGCCAGTGATGAGAGACAGTTGACTTTCGGTAGAGATTTCTTCCCAATTTGAATCTAAGCAAATTACTTGCCCTTGATGCTCTGGTAACGAGGCCACCAGTTTTTGTTGAGTTAGTAAAACTGGCAGTCGTGAATCATCGAGCATATAGGCGATGCGATCAGTTGGATAGGCGGGGTCTATAGGGACATAAGCACCACCTGCTTTGAGTACGCCTAACAGCCCTATAATCATCTCAAAGGAACGTTCTACGCAGATGCCCACCAAAACTTCTGGCCCTACACCCAGCGCTCGCAGGTAGTGTGCCAACTGATTTGCTCTTGCGTTCAATTCGAGGTACGTCAGTCGTTCTCCTTCAAAAACCACTGCCACAGCATCAGGAGTTAGCTCAACCTGCTCTTCAAATAACTGATGGATACACTTATATTGCGGATACTCTTTTGTAGAGTTATTCCACTCTACTAATAGCTGGTGGCGCTCTGTTTCTGTCAGCAGAGGCAAGTCTGAAATTCGCGAAAGAGGATTAGCAACAATTCCTTCTAATAGAGCCTGGAAATGCCCTATCATGCGAGAAATTGTGCTGGCATCAAATAAATCCGTGCTGTACTCAATCCGCCCAATAATACCTTCTGGTCTTTCATCTAATTCCAGGGTCAGATCGAACTTAGCCGTACCAGTATCCACATCCAACTGACTCATGTTCCAACCAGAATCAAGGGCAGGCATTGGAGGTTCGAGGACAAAGGAAACCTGGAACAGGGGGTTCTGACTCAAAGAATGCTCTGGTTGCAGTGTTTGCACCAGATGTTCAAATGGTAAGTCGCGGTGAGCATCTGCTTCTAAAGTAACTTCCCGAACTCGCTCTAGTAGCTGTTGGAAACTAGGGTTCCCCGATAAATCTGTACGTAGCACGAGAGTGTTGAGGAAAAACCCTATCAACCCCTCAATATCGGGTCGGTTGCGGCTTCCGGTAACAGTACCCACAGGAATGTCATCTGCTCCTGTATAGCGGTACAGCAATGTTTTGAACGCTGCCAGCAGCGTCATAAAAAGCGTCACCCCTTCACGCCGCGAGAGTGCCAATAGTTCGTCGGTCAAATTCCTAGATAGCGTTAGACACTGCCGAGACCCTCTAAAGGATTGGCGAGCCGTTCGCGGGCGGTCTGTGGGCAACTGTAGCACGGGCAGATCAGCTAGCTGCTGCTTCCAGTAAGCAATCTGGGGTTCCAGCACTTCCGATCGAAGCCATTGCCGCTGCCACACACCAAAGTCTGCATACTGGATGGGGAGTTCTTTTCGCGGTGAGGGTTGGTCAGCACAAAAGGCTTGATAAAGGGTTTGCAGTTCGGGAAGGAAGACACTATAAGAGGAAACGCCATCGTATACAATGTGATGTGCGGTCAGGAATAACCTGTAATCTGTTTCGTCAAGCCGCATTAAAGTAGCTCGCAGCAGTCGTCCAGAGGTGAGGTCGAAGGGTAGCCGTGCTTCTTGTGTTGCCAGTCGCAAAGCTTCTGCCTCTCGCTCTGAAGTTGGAAGCGATCGCAGGTCTACTACTGGAAGTGGTATGGTCAAGGATGGGGCGATCGCTTGCATCGGTTGCCCATCAACCATCCTATAAGTTGTCCGCAGTATTTCGTGACGCTTGACAATCTCATTAAGGGCTTTTTCCAATGCTGCTACATTGACATTCCCTGGCAGGCGAATCGTTGAAGGTTCGTTATAAACGGGAGTATCTGGTGCGAGTTGATCAAGTATCCACAGTTGCTCTTGACCAAAAGACAGAGGCAGGTTCTCGGTTCGCTCGACGGGTTGGATAGGTGGAATTAGGAATTTGGAGCAATGCCTTTGAAGTGTCTCCACATACTGTGCCAGTTCTGCTACTGTAGGCGCTTCAAACAGACAGCGCAGAGGTAACTCTACCTCCAATGTGTCGCGCACTCGAGAAATAACCTGGATGGCTAGCAAAGAATGTCCGCCCAATTCCAAGAAGTTGTCGTGAATACTAACCCGTTCGACCCTCAACACTTTAACCCAGATTTCAGCCAGCACCTCCTCAATCGGAGTGCGAGGGGCGACAAAATACCGTTCCAGTTCGAGACGTAGTTCTGGTGCTGGCAATGATTGGCGGTCTATTTTACCATTGTGTGTCAGCGGTAGTGCCTCTAGCATGACAAAAGCACTTGGCACCATGTAATCAGGCAGTTGCTCTTTGAGGCAGCGGCGCAGGTTACTATTTGTGGGTACTAGCTCCTGATGCGGGACAATATAAGCTACTAATTGCTTGTCGCCTGTAGCGTTTTCTCTGACTATAACTACAGTCTCTCTTACACTGGGATGCTGGCTCAGTAAAGCCTCAATTTCTCCGAGTTCGATCCGGAATCCGCGAATTTTTACTTGATTATCGATGCGACAAATAAATTCGATGTTGCCATTTGGGAGATAACGAACTAAATCTCCAGTTTTGTATAGGCGAGAATTTGGTTCGTGGCTAAATGGATTAGGAATGAACTTTTGCTCGGTTAAATCAGGACGGTTGAGATATCCTCGGGCTAAACCAACACCCCCGATATGGAGTTCTCCCGGCACTCCAACGGGTACGGGTTCGTTCTGAGTGTCGAGAATATAGATTTGGGTGTTGTCAATCGGACGACCAATTGGCAGCACGTCCATGCCTTCAAAGCATTGTGCAGCCGTAGCGCAAACAGTGGATTCAGTTGGCCCGTAAGCATTAAAAAAGCGCCGTCCTCCAGCCCATTGAGTGACCAAAGAAGGAGGACATGGCTCTCCCGCAACAACAATAGTCTCTAAAGCTGGTAAATGTTGAGGTGACAGAACGGCGAGTGCTGACGGTACAAGGGTAGCGTGAGTAATCCCTTGCTTCTGTAACAGTCGCAATAAAGGTTGTCCTGGTTGTAATTCCTCTCGCGTTCCCAAACATAATGCAGCTCCCGCACAAAGAGCCATCACAATTTCCGAGATAGAAGCGTCGAAGCTAATCGAAGCAAACTGGAGAACGCGACTATCTGGCTGAACGTTAAATAGGTTAATTTGTGCTGTTGCTAAATTGCACAATCCTCGATGAGCAACTTTAACTCCTTTAGGTTTTCCGGTTGAGCCGGAGGTGTAAATGACATAAGCCAAGTTTTCCGGTGTCAAGTCAGTGATGGGAGAAAGCTCACTTGCTGTAGAGATTTCTTCCCCATTAACATCCAAGCAGACTACCCGTGCTTGATGCTTTGGTAACGAGGCGACGAGTTTTTGTTGAGTCAGTAAAACTGGCAGCCGTGAATCATCGAGCATATAGGCGATGCGATCAGTTGGGTAGGCAGGGTCTATGGGGACATAAGCACCACCCGCTTTGAGTACGCCTAAGAGTCCTATAATCATCTCAAAGGAACGCTCTACACACAGACCGACCAGCACTTCTGGCCCTACACCCAGCGATCGCAGGTAGTGTGCCAACTGATTTGCTCTTGCGTTCAATTCGAGGTACGTCAGTTGCTGTTCTTCAAAGACCACCGCCACAGCGTCAGGTGTCCGTTTTACCTGTTCCTCAAATAACTGATGAATGCAGCGATCGTGGGGATATTCTTTGGTTGTATTATTCCAATCGTTTAATATTTTATGTCGTTCGGCTTCTGTCAAAGGCCGGTGGTCAGAAAATTTATCTTCAGGATTAACATCCGAATTTTCAGATTTTATAATTATGTCACTCATAAAATAATTATGTAGGAGTAATTTTTGGGGATTTTTTGACTGAGTTTTTTTAGCTCAAAAAACGACAAAATCGTTAATACAGACACAAGTATCGACAGAATATGCGATCTTATTCAAGTGCCAGCTTTTAGCTATTGCAAATATTTTCAAATTCGAGTCAGGGTCGTTAGCCAAGACTTGAAATTTTCGATTTTTTCCGCGTACTTTTATGCTTTTTTCAACGCTTTGAGCATCGCCTGACTCAGCAAATCTTCCACTTCGGTCAAGTTACCGTTCGTCCACTTGAGGCAGCACCGAAACAGGTAGTCTCGGCACTGTTGGAAGAGTTGCCAGAAGGCACGGGTTTCGCCTGCGGCAAGACTGTGTAAAACTTGTTGTTCTTCGGCTCGGTTGGCAATGGGGTTAGTAGTGGCTTGCATGATGATTTTACCTAGTCAATGAATTGAAAGCGAAGATGCACGGTTTATTGTTGTCAGGGCGCTTCGTAAATCACCCTGCTTCAGGCCAATTAAGCAAAAGGAACGGAGAACAAGACACCACCTTCTGTATAAGGAAGCGTAGTAGCTTCATCAAAAGGAATCCCTGGAAAGTTTCGGTTAGTCATTTCGCTATAGTTCCCCACTGCGGAAATCGCATTCAAAGCAAAATTATTCGACAAACCCAGACTTTCACCCACATTTCCTTCCACTCCCAAAAAGCGGCGGACAACTGGATCTGAACTATTGACGGCTTCAGCTACATTTTCTGAAGTTAAACCCAGTTCTAACGCTTCATAAAGAGAATAAGTAACTCCAGAAACCACATCCTTCCACTGGGATTGATTCTCGTCCACCACCATTGCTAAAGGTTCCTCTCCCAAAATTTCTGGAAATGGCAGATGCCGGTCTCGCTGCTCTGGGGGTAAGGTCAGAAGACGAGAGATAATCAGACTTCCATCGCCGGTGATCGCATCCAATTCGCCCTTGATATAACTATCAAATAGGGTCGGGAAGCTATCTAAGGCTACGATTTCCGCATTAATTCCCGAAGCACTCAACTTTTCTCGCAGATTTGCCTCAGAAGTGGTATTTGCACTCACGCCAATTCGGCGACCTGCAAGCTGTTCAAAAGAGGTAATTCCGCTGGCGGTTGGTGTTACCACAAATTGAGCATCGTAAGTATTAATGGGGGCAAAATCTACCCCCAGCAAAGCATCCCGCTTGAGGTTGAGGGTGGCATTGCGGCTAGTTACATCAACGATGCCATTGGCGACATCGCTGAAGCGCTGAGCACCGGTTTTCTGAATCACGAATTCCACTGCGTTGGGGTCGCCAAATAGGGAAGCTGCTAGTCCCCGACCCAAATCGACATCAAATCCGGTTAAATTGCCGTTGGGATCAGAAAAACCCAGTCCAGGTGCATCATTTCTCACCCCAACGCGCACGAACCCCCGGTCTAAAACTTCCTGTAAAACGTTGCGGTTGTCGTTATTTACCAAGGGTACACTTAATTCGTCAGTCCCCGAAAATGGTGGATAATAAAGCAGTCCCCCAGGCTCGACAAACATTAGTTCATTGAGCTGGCGCGGCAGCACTTCGGGATTGAAATTGCGATTGTAAATCTCTTCGTAATTACCAATTTGTTGGATAACTTTCAACGCAAAATCATTTTTGAGTCCCAAAGATTCTCCTAACTTCCCTTCCACGCCTAAGAAGCGCTTACTGGCAGAATTTCCATCAAGAAATTCATTCACATTCTGGGAGTTAATGCCAAAGAATTCGGCTTGGATGGGAGCGTTGACCACCCAGCGCACCACATCAGCCCATTCAGACTGATTTTCCGGCACGATGAGTGCTAAAGGCTCTTTAGAAATGGCTTCATCCAAGATGACTTGATTTCCCGGATTGGATAAGGTGGGAATGCGATTGCTGAGAACCCCGCGATTAATCGAAACTGCCCCCAATTGCCCCGCATCGTAAGCGTCAAACAGAGCATCTTGTGAGGGGAAAGTTTGGATGTTGAGGGCGATTCCGGCACGTTGGGCGGCATCTATTAAATTTTGCCCAGAGCGCGTTCCTGCTAATACGCCGATGGTTGTTCCTGATAACTGCTCAACAGAACTAATTCCACTATTACCACGCACCAATACCGCTTGAGTGTCGAAGAAAACGGTAGGCGAATAATCTACTCCTAAACTGGCATCGCGGAGAACAGATTGAGTGGGCAAAGTGGCGGCGATATCTACTGCGCCACTGGCTACGCTGTTAAAGTCTTCACCTGCCTTGACGACTACGAATTCTATTGCATTCGGGTTGCCAAACAAAGCGGTGGCAATGGCGCGACTAAAATCAATGCCAATCCCACTAAAAGAACCGTCGGCTTCTCGGTTGCTAAATCCGAGTGCATCCTCGTTAACTGCAACCCGCACAAACCCGCGTTTTAAGATTTCTTGAAGTTGAGATCCTGTGGGTGTTATACTGGCAACGGGCGATCGACCTTCAGCCGCTCCAAACCGCGCATAATGTTCAAATCCGCTTGAGAAACTACCGTTGGCAACTGCTGCTGCTACCTGGGGGTTAGCATCTAGATAAAATTGCTCGTTGAAGGAAATTTGTGGCGTTCTTTTTTCAATAAAACCAAACTTTACCCAATGCTCGAAGCCGTTGGGAATAATGCCTGAAGCTACGGCTTGTGCCACGTCGGGATTTTCTTGCAGATAGGTGCTTTCGTTGTAGTTAAGAATGGTCATACTCCTGTAATTCGATAATTTGTGTTCTCAATTGGCAGGGATTCGGATCAACGCTGAATTCGGCTCCAACCGCAGCCTATTCCGGCACCTTGCTATTGTTGGATAGTTTTGTTAAGCAATAGGTGAATTATGCTATTGCTGTTGTGTTAGCCGAACCCTAGCCTTCACTTAGAAAACAGTCAACTGCACCCGCTGCCCTCCCAATCTTTCAGCACCTTTCAAAAAGTTGGCTCGGCACGAGATTTCTTGCCGGAGGCTGCTATTGCCCCCATACGTCCGCTCTTGAATGCCTTGGCAGCAGTAATACTCGGATTTTTCGAGCCACTACCCCCTGTAGATTCAATTTAATCTTTTTGCCAGCCGTACTCATCAGCTTATTTATTTGTCATCTATCTCTAGATATATTTAAGATAAGTCTTTGGATAGATGCTTGTCAAGGGAAATCAATAAAATTTATGTAAACAAAAGCTCATGCAAGGTAAAAATTCAACATTTCCTTGTTTGGGCCTGAGTAACGTAGAAAAAGGTTGAGAAGAAATGCCCCCATTTACATTCACTTCTAGAGCAAATAGTTCTTGAGATAATTCATACATCCTTATATCATTCGTCCATAGGGGATTTATTGATCTAACAATGATGTACGCACTATTGTGTAAATCACGAGCTAAAAAATAGCCGTAATTTTACGTTCGACGCGCGATTATACACACTCTGAACTATATGGTAGTAATTAAGTAGAAGTCCCTTTTGTAGCGTTAAACCCTGATTATAACTGTAGCGTTAAACCCTGATTATAACTGTATCGTTCACAAGCTATGAAAGTTTATTAATTGCTTCTACACGTTTTCAGACGGCATCTTAATCTCTATTATACTTCCTCTCCCCTGCCTTTGTAAGTCGGAAAAGTCGGATCGTAAAGTCGGAAAAGTCGGATCTTGCATAATCTATCGATCGCATCTCCTACAACTTCAGGGAACTGTGTCGAAAGAGGGTAAGGATTCAGGTATCTGAAACGTAGTCACAGAAGGACTTCTAGAATTCAAGCCTTCGCTAAATCAACAGCTTAATTCTCAATAGGTACGAAAATAAAAGCTTTCATGGTTTCTTAATAAGAATGGATATTTGATGATTATTTGACCAAATGGTTACACCGTATAGGTTTTACTGCTTTTTTCATGACCTGAATCCTTACGAAAGAGGTGACTCAGTTGCCAGTAAGTTACAACCCCAGAACGGTGAATACGGTGGAGGAACTCCAACAAGTCTATCAGGAAAAAACTTGCTGGCGTCAAAAAACGGCACGTCGCCCAGTCGCAAAAAAACGCGATCGCCAGATCCACTGAGGAATGAAAAATAAATAAGGTGACTAATAGAGCAATAGTTTACCTTGGATCAAGGCTTCTGAGGTTTAATTGTGCAAGTTATTGATTTTTCATTCCTAACTGAAATAGAAGTCAATCATAATTCTTAACAGCTAACTGGCTTTTTTGAGGGCGATCGCCCGTGATGAAGGCTTTCCTAGGTGAATGCGTTCGCTATTGTTAAGAATGGATGAAACTTAAATGAGTAGGTCACTCCCAATAGCGGCGATAGCCGCTCTTTGACCAGCCCGCTGGCTGAGTGCGATCCTCTTCGAGAGCTGCGCTAACGACGTATTTACGTCATCCTAGGTGCTCGCGATCGATAATCAACAAGATTTATTGTCGATCGCGGTTGAAAAAAATCAGATCGAGCGATCCTCTTCTCCGGCTGCGCTAACGTCGTCAACCAAATGGAAGGTGTTTGAGAGCCTTCTTCACGCGCGCGTGACAGGGCTGCCGCTCTTTGACAAGGCCAAACCTGTCTTGTACTGATAAATTTGTCAGTTCAATCTTCTGACTATCAATGAATATCCCTAGATTTTTACAAGGGCTTTTCGCCCGAAAATAGCTTAATTATTTGAGCTTTTTTTTAGTGATATAGTAGTCGCTACCAACCAAAATTACCCTAAATATCTAACTTTTAAGGGGTAAATATTTGGCAGTTTGTGGGTGTAATGACAATCAGGATTCCGGTGTATTTACTGCTGGTGTCGCACTGATAAGTACCTTCGGGTTGTTGATTGGTGGAGTCATTTTTAATGATTTGGGCATTTCCTAGCATTTGCAGCAGTAAGTATATATCTATCTGCCCTTTGACTGGTTCCGTAAGATAGTTTTTATGGAGTTATGGGGATTACGTCAATTACAACTCAAGAGTCAGGAAAGCTTATTCACACCTCACTCTTGAGCAGGCGGCTCAAACCAGTCAGGATTGTCGCGGATAGCAGTTGCCTTTGTTTTAGCTAAAATACATCCGGGAAGAAATGGGTAGCCATCGCGAGCCTTGCGTCCAAATATCGCCTGAATTCAAAGAAGACTTACGGGAGAGCCCTTCAACTGTTGAAACAATCTGGCGAACCAAAGTCGCGATCGCTTCACTTCAGAATCCCGAGCGCCTTGACAAGCTGTTCCGGCTGCACTTCTAAATAGCGCTGGAGGCTCGACAAATTTTTGTGACCTGATATCTCCATAATTACCCGCAGTGGCACCCCAGCATTGCTCAAATTCGTGAGTGCTGTCCGCCTCATCGAATGTGTGGAAGCTCCCTTAATTCTTACCCGCTTGCAAGCTTCTTTAAAAATCAAGTCTGCCTGAGAGCGTGTCAAAGGCTTCGTACCCTCTCGCCCCGGAAACAAAAAACCCGCATCTGGATTGTAAGCCAATAAAAACTTAGCCAACATGGGATGTAGCGGCAGCGTTCGCGTTGCTGACTTGCCCTTAGTTGTCGCTTTCCGCAGCGTCACCACACCGCCAACAATGTCCTGAGTTGTTAAAGCTAACGCCTCTGAAATACGACAGGCACAATAAAAAGTCACAGCAAACAAAAGCCTATCCCTTGCTGTAACAAAACCCCGGTCGAACAGCCTAGATATTTCGGCTGGCGTCAAAATCTTAGCACGCCCGTTGCCTTGAACCTTCACGGCGCAGCCCTCCAAAATGAAAGCTCCCTTATTATTGGACGAAAGTGTCCTTACGTCAAGTCTGCCGAAAAGCTTTTATCGCTTGATGGGCCACTTGCGGGGCGCAGCGCCGAGGATGCCTCCGCCCGCGTCCTTTATTGCAGTTAGATTGGCTTTTATTGCTACTCAACTGACTTAAATTCTCAGGCAAATTGATAATTGGCAAGGTGGCGATCGCATCTATGAGGTCTAGGAAGGTAACAGGTTTAATTGCCGCCATAACAGTACGCTCAAATAGAAGTGGCGCTTGTAATAATTTGATTATACTATTTTTATATTCACTTTGCAAGTTGTTTTGCTAGTTTTGTTCCCCTTTAATAAAAAATTAGGATTTTATAGGAAAATCGCTTATTCTGGTCAAAAGAACTGCCCAAGCCTTACGAAGGCTTGGGCATTGTTATAAGTTTCGGAGGGTAAACGAGTACGCTGGTTGATTGAGAAACTTTTCGTTCGCTGCTAGGACACTGAACGCGCACTTTCACCTAGTTGGGAAGTAGCAGATGCTAGGGTATTTGCAATCACCGCTTTGGGAGCAAGCTTGAGGATGATAGGCATCACAATTAGGGGAGAATTTTCCAGCCGATTTTTGATTTGAGCCTGCAACCATTCAATAGAGGAATCAGAGCCGTTAACTTTTTGCTTGAACCCCAGTTCTGGCGCAGCAGCTTTGATGGCGCTAGCAATTTTGCGAGCTTGCCTAAGTGAAATTATTGAAGTATTAACGGCAGGAACTGAGGTTGTGCTTGCGCCTGAATGTGCGGCAAAATCAATTGGTTTTGCTGGTTTGTTTGGTGTTTTTTTGCCTGTGGTCTGATGGCGAGTGTGATGGGATATGGCTGGTTTCTCAATTTCAATTGTTGCTCCATTTACGGCACTGCCAATACCATCGGATGGTGTTGCGACTGTTGACACATTTACTTGGGTTCGATTGTCTGTGAGTTCTTCTTGGGCTGCTTCAGGTTTGTGCAGGAATACTGAGGCTAAGCAAAAGAGAGTGGTAAAAAGGAAAGGGGGAAATAGTACATCGTTGATAGTTTGGATAGTCATATTAACAGAAAACTCCAAATCAAAATTTTCGCGGTAAGCATTGCTAACCTTTTTTAGATTGCAACAGTTGACAACATGGTGCAGCATGGCTACACGGGCTGAAAAAACGGATAATTAACTTCAGCCTTTTGGATGATTAACTGAGGAGAAATACACCTCCTCTGATAATTAATTCAAAGGCTCCGACCTGCTGTACGAGGATCTAAGCGGTTTCAGGAAAGCGAAAAGTTGTGTTTTCTTTCTTTGCGATCGCCTCGCGCGTGACGGGCGCCAATGCGAGGGGACAGTGGCGGGTGAGCGTTCAGTCGCCACAATTAGCACTCTCTGCGGAAAGTGGTTTCAGTAGCTCGCTTTGTTTGTAGGCCGGGTGCGGGAATTGTTAGTTCAGCTGTCTTCCACTCCGCGACGGTAGGCGCGGAGATAAAAGTTAATCAAAAATTAATCGGACATTACTGTCATTTCACCCATAACTTGGCACGCTAGATGGAACCTTGACATCCTCCCCACCCGTATACTTAGCACTGCGTGCCAAGATCTTTGAGGGTGGGGATTCCTCGGAACTTTTGGATCGCTTCCGAGTTTTTACAGCCTCACGACTGTTACTTCCTGCTTCAAGGCACCCGCCGCCATCCTTATAGGAGTTTGGTCTTACAGTCGCTCCACAGGCTATCACCGCAAGTCCTGCGGCTAAAATATTTTTCCCGGCATTTTCATCTCGATCGTGATGGGTATTGCACTTAGGACAATCCCATTCCCGTATTTTTAAGGGCAATTTATCAATGATATGCCCACAACAATGACACCGTTTTGAACTGGGAAACCACTGGTCAATTTTGATGAAAGTACGACCATACCAATTAGCTTTATACTCTAATTGGCGGATTAATTCTCCCCAACTCGCATCCGAGATCGCTTGAGCCAATTTGTGATTCTTCAACATCCCTTTCACATTTAACGTCTCCGCCACAATTACTTGGTTTTCGGTAATCAGTTGAGACGTTATTTTGTGCAAGTTATTTTTGCGGATGTTGGCAATCTTTTCGTGGATACCCGCTAGTTTCAATCGAGCTTTATGGCGATTATTAGAGCCTTTATGCTTTCGTGCTAAAGCTTTATTTAATCGCCTGAGTTTTTTCTGCGCTTGGAGCAGTGACTTGGGATTGTTAAACTTCATCCCGTCACTGGTCGTCACTAACGCATCAATGCCCAAATCCACTCCATTTTGTTTCATTGAGGTGGGTTTGGGCATTATTTTTGTATCACACAAAATGGAAATGAACCATTTACCAGAAGGTGTAAGTTTTACCGTCATTGATGACGGATTAGAATTCCTTGGAAGTTGACGCGACCACAGAATATTGAGTGGTTCATCGCATTTTGCTAGGAATACTTTACCTTCTTTAAGGGTAAAGGATGACTTGGTAAAGGTTGCAGAACCGCCATTTCGCTTCTTCTTGAAGTTGGGATATTTCGCCCGACCTTCAAAGAAGTTACTAAAGGCAGATTGTAAGTGTCTCAACGATTGTTGCAAGGGAACCGAGGACACTTCTTTGAGAAAATGCAAATCTTCCTGCTTTTTCCATTGAGTTAAAGCGCCAGAAGTTTCTTTATATCCAATCCGCTTCTGTTCTGTATAGAAAGCATCGGTTCTGAGTGCTAAGGCTCGGTTGTAAACTAACCGCACACACCCTACCGTTCGTCTCAACAAGGTTTCTTGTTGGGGCGTTGGGTAAAATCTGTAACGGTAAGCTTTTTCCATTGACAATTTACTATTTTTTAGACTCTTTACATCTTAATACGGAATCTGTGAATTCGACCAAAAATCCCGAAAAGTTTACATGACATTAACTGGATATTTGACTTACTTTTTGCGCCTTTCATCCCCAACCGAATTCACTCCCCCAAGCGCGGATCTGTTTCTCCGTTTCGTTGAGGTTGGGGTTTTCCGGCGCATTTGATAAAGTGGCTACTGCTTTCGTTATGGGTGAAGTGACAATTACCGAATGAGCAACTTAAAAAGTATGTTGAGCAGCAGGCAACTCCTGAATAAATACTGAGCATCAATCGCGATCGCCATGAGAGACTCATCCTGTCCCCCCTTCTGCAAGCTCTAAGCGGTGCGCGTAAGTGTTGACGAATTGCCCCGAAAACAGGGATTTCACCATTACCTGAGCCCCTGCAACAGCTCTAACGACATATTTCTGAACCTCACCGCAGAACCTCACCACCGAGCCAACTTTAAGCTCAAACGGTGCAGTTTGGGGTACTTTTGCCTCAAGTGTGGGAGTAACATGATTGGACGGTGTGGGAATGACGTGATTTTCCGGCTCTATCGCTTCATAAGAAGCTGCAACTCCCATCCCTTCTGTTGTTACTGTTGTCTCTGCGGGTTCAGCTTCCACTCCGAACACTTGAGAGGCGTGACCCCATTCCTTACCCAGAGGTGGCACACCCTCTGACATCCCTATATTATTATCCGACCCTGTGCCAGCAGTTCCCACCTCATTAATCTGTTGAGGCACACCCTCAGAAAACACACCCTCTGACATCCCTATACTATTATCCGACCCTGTGCCGACAGTTCCCACCTCATTATTTTGTTGAGGAAAACCAAGAGGCGGCACAACCTCAGATATCCCTATATTATTATCCGACCCTGTGCCAACAGTTTCCACCTCATTATTTTGTTGAGGGAAATCCTGAGAAAACACACCCTTTGATATCCCCATATTATTATCCAACCCTGTGCCACTAGAAACCCCTTCTAAACACTTTCGTGCACCTTCCGCCAAAGAAACTGCCTCTTTATCCCGCTGCTGCCAAACCTCAAAAATCGCCTCCCTGCCATCCTGGGGAAACTCAAACTGGTAAACTCTAATGCGTTTGGGCCGACCTTTAGCATCTCGTTCCTCCGACCTTTCTTGGCGAACCCGCCGCAAAGTAAAGCCCAGCTTACCCCTTAAAATATACTGCACCACTTCCATTGGTGTCATCTGAGGACTGACACTAATACCCAGAAAATCCTTAATATCAACACTGCACTGCTTCACTTGTTCCGCAAAAGCTATCACATCCGCGTCAGTCCCTCGGTACTCTCGATTAACATTAAACAACGACTTTATCCCCAACGCCTTCAAAGCTTCCACACTTGCCGTCAGCAAACGCAAATCTTGAGGACACACCTTTCCTTGCCCCCTTTCCAGATGCCCCGCCAAGTGATTTTTATCTCGAAATCTGACCAACTCCGGGTCATAAATCAAATAGTAATGTAAGCGAATTTGAGGCAGCCAGCCAGCATCATCCTTCAACTTAAGTTCAGGCGTGATGGGCACTCCATAAGTCTCTTGTAATTGATACTTGCGCTGCTGGTTTAGTTCATCACGAGTCTTAGCCCGTTTGTCCTTCAATTCTAAGTATTTAGAAAGAGTAATCTCAGAAGCATTATTAACAGCCTGCGCTTCTAACAATTTATTCTCTTCCTTGATAGATGTCGCTTCTGCACGGATGCAAGCTGCTACCGTTTCCCGGCTATCTAACTCCGACTTTAATTTGCGGTCTTGCGACTCTAGTTCTTCCAATAAATCCCAATTTTGAGCATTGTTTGCTGCAAGCTGTCGTAACAGCAAAACTTTGAGTTCTTGTTGTAATTGATTTTCTCGACATAGCGAAACAGAATGCCCTTCAGCTTTTAAAGCTTCCCAAATTGCCTCCCTGTAGTTCCACATCCCAGCATTAATTCTCGCCCCCATTTTAGCCCAAGTTCGCAAGTTAATTGGGTCGCAAGCTTCATCAATGTCAAAATCCACGCCTTGCAACAATTTGAGATTGGTTGTGATGACTTTTTTTTGAGATTTTAGAATTGCTTGGTAACTCGAACTGCCATTGCCAATTTTGCCCACACCAAAGGGCGCAGTCCAGACAAACCAAGGCACAGTTTCATCTCGAACTCGCGCTAGTGCTTGCAAAGCGTCATTGACAGCAATTGCTCCTTTAAAAATGCCGAAAACCGCTGTAAAATGATGGCGAAGGTCAATGCTAACTCCAGTGCCAATTGTGGGACTAGCGATGATGATGTCATAGTTTTGTATGAGCGTATTTAGTTGGTCAATGCAACCGTAAGCGGGATGATTTGGATCTGATACTGATTCGCTATCAATCCTGAGAATTCGCTGATGAGGAAAGCGTTTTTGCAGTTGGGTTTCAAGGTTGCGGCAAGACCAATTTCCTGTAACTTTTTGTGAGTCTTCTACAACCATAATGCGCGGGCGATATCGCTCTATAGGGTGAGATTCAGTAAAATTTTTAAAGTTACATTCAGTAAAGTTTATTGGGCTACATTTTGCGGTTGTTTCACAATCACACTTAGCAGGGTTTTTACAGTCATATTCACTAGGGTTTTCCGAAACATATTTAGCAAAGCATTTAGAGTCACATTCAGTGAATTTTACAATAGGACATTCACCAGAGGTTTTCTGATAATATTCAGGATGGCTTTTACAGTCACATTCAGCGCCTTTTACAATAGGACATTCACCAGAGGTTTTCTGATAATATTCAGGATGGCTTTTACAGTCACATTGAGCAGGTTTTACAGGACATTCACCAGAGGTTTCTTGACCATATTTAGCACAGATGTCACTGTCATATTTAGCGCATTTTACAGGATATTGACCAGAGGCTTTTTGACCATATTTAGCACAACAGATGTCACTGTCATGTTTAGCGCATTTTACAGGATATTGACCAGAGGTTTTCTGACAATATTCAGTAGGGCTTTTAGAGCCATATTTAGTACAGGTTATAGGAGAGCATTTGGCACGAGTGTTAAAGCCATATTCAGCACAGGTTATAGGACAAAAATTGGCACGGCTTTTTAACCCATATTCACCCCGGATTACAGGAGAACATTTGACATGGCTTTCAGAACTACATTCAGCAGGAGTTTTACCACCAAATTCGGCACAGTTTAAGCTTATAGGACAGCATTCGGCACGGCTTTCAATGTCACAACAAGTGACTTCTTGAGACAGAATTTGCTCCATTTGCACATACAGCGAAGCCGGGTTAGAAGTGGCAAAAAAAGTCACATCTCGCCCTCGTTTTGGCTGCCACTCATTGATAACAACCCAAGGGGAAATAGGAATGCCTGCTATGGCTATTAGGTAGTCTATGCTGTAATCCGATAAATCTGCATCTTGGGCAACAACTAAGCCGCCACTTGTCAAGACGTTGTGGATGAGTTCTTGCAGAGTTTGCAAGATGGCGACTCGGTTTTCGCGGCAAGTTGAACTGTTTAAGGCGTGCCAAATGACTTGTTCGCACTCGTCGATGATGACGATCGCACCGAACCAGTCTTCTGGATTGAATTTAGCTTGAGATAGGGGGTGGAGGCTGTCTATGCACAAGCCATATCCGAACAGTTTACCAAGGGCTGAGTCTCTGGTTTCGTCGATGTAGTTGATTCCTAAGCTGGCACAGATCGCCCTGCCTAGTTGAATCCTATGGGTAATTATCAGCACGCGGCGATCGCCTGTGGAAAGGGATTGTGAGACTAAGTTGGTGAGGGCTTGGGTTTTGCCGGTGCCTTTGGGGGCTTTGATGCAGGCTAACCCGGACTCTGGATAGGGGAGTTTTCCCAAATAGCGAGAATTTAGCTTTAAAGACGCGGGATACGTTAAAAGCCATGATTCCCTATCAAGCCAGAATTGGAAGCCTTGCGCTTCATTTTTGAGGGCGCTGAAGGCATCTTCGCCCTTTGATACCACGAAATCGTCAACGCCTTTTTCTGGCCCTGGCAGGTTGATGACTTTGACGGGGCATTTGGCGGCTGTGAACAGGCGACCGAGTTTGCCAATTTCCCGGTTGACGTTCTGGATGGTTTGGCGTTTGCTGTCGCGGTCAAAGCAGATGTAGATTTCCCGCCCTGGGGTGGCGAAGTGTTGGAGTTCGGGGATGAGGTAGGGGTCGCATTTTTCCCCTTGAGGGGTTTTGGTTCTGACACCGCCGGTGACACCGGGGAGGGCGATGGCGGCGTAGCCCAGTGTGAGTAGGCATCCGGCTTTTTTTGCGCCTTCGACGATGATGACGGGGATGTTGTTGTCCCATACCCATTGCCAGAACTGAGGCTGGTTCAGGGATGAGGTAGGGGTCGCAGAGGGGCTGCACGGGCTAGGGGCAGAGGAGAGATTTTCGTCTTCCCTCTCCCCGTCTCCCCGTCTCCCCGTCTCCCCGTCTCCCCGTCTCCCTTGCTCCCCGTCTCCCTTGCTCAAGAGCTCCCCATCTCCCAAATCCTCTGGGTCGATGGGGACACCGTAGCGGGCTGCGACTTTTGCCCAGATGTGGTCTGGGACTTGCAGGAAGAAGGCTCTGGTGGGGGTTTTGGGGGGGTGTTCGTATTTGACGGGTTTGATTTTGCCTTTGGGGTCAAAGGTATTTCGGGGCTGGTGGGGTTTGAAGCAGCCCCAATACATGGGCTGCCAGTTGTTGAGGGGGTCAAGACCATTGCACCACCAGCCACCGTGTTCGATGTGGCTGTAGTGCTTTCTGGCCCACCGCCATTGTGCGTCGGGGTGGACTCTGCCGGAGGCGGCGTTGATTTCGTACAGGAGGTACGGGTAGGGGGTGTCGCCTGAGAGGGTTTGGACGTTGAGGGCGATGAGGTCGGGGTCTATGGCCGAAGCCAGCCATTCGGACAGGGGGGAGATGGGTGATGTCATTGGACACCCCCGGTGTTGGTGGAAGGTCGGGGCAGCCGGAAGCGGTTAGGCGGGGTTGAGGGGGCTTTTCGTAGGGGTAGGGGTGTTTCTCTGGTGTCAGCAAGGCTGCGGGCAATTCCCGTGCGTTTGGTTTGACGGCAATGCTTCCAGCACCTCAGATAAATTTCTCTCGTCACGTTTTATATTGGGCAGAATTTGAAATCAATCCTTAGCCTGTCTGACTCGGCTGCTGTGGTTAGTGACACTCCGTTAAACTACTCAAACTACTCAGGAGATTTTTAGGCGCTGAAAGCTATACAGGACAAAGGTTTCAAATTTACAACTTTTCCGAATACCCCCTAAACTTTTCCGAATACCCCCTAAACTTTTCCGAATACCCCCAAAGTGTTTAGGCGCTGAAACCATTGTCAGATAAGAGATTCAAGCAAATTTGCCAATTTTTTAGGTGTTTAGCGGTTTAAACACTCTGCTGCTCAAAAAGCTAAAAAGACCCCGTGAATTGGGAGTCTTTCCGCTGGATGCAAGATGCCTTTTGGTTGGCTAGTTACTCATTTAAGCCAAGGTGACGAATTATCTTGGTTTTCAGGCTGGGCTTGATGGTATGTGGATAGCAGCCGTTTTCAATCTGAGATAGCTGGGATGCTGAAATCCCCAGCTCTTTTGCCATTGTTCTCAGGCTTTCTTCCATAGTTTTCCGAGCTTCTCTCACCCATTGACCAAAAGCTATGGGTTCGGTTAGGTTGGCTGCTGGCTGAGCTGACTTCTGCTTGTGGGCGGGTCTTTTGGGCGGTTGCGGTTGCTCTGGTTTTGGTTCGGGTTGTTGTGGGTGTTTGGGTAGCGCTTCTGGCTGGCGTAAAGTCCCGTTAAGTTGTAGCCAGGTTTCAAACCAGTGATGGGGCTTTTTAACTTGGCTGTTTGGATACGCCCAGTCAGGGACATCGGACTCGTAGTCAAAGAGGTAGGGGTATTCAAAATTTCCCAGTGTTTTCAGCCCTCGATCGAAGCTGCGCTTTAAATTCGAGGCAGTAACTCCGTTTCTCTTGGCTGTCTCTATGTCGTTCTTATACCCGATTCGCGTCAGCAGTGTTTCTATTTGATACCGACCGCTTTTGTGCTGTTGCAGGGCAAATAGGGCAAAATAAGCCAGTCTGAGAGCCATTTTTTCCTGGTAATAATCTAGTTTTAGCGCCTCGCTGGTAATGTAGCCAAATTCCCGCAAGTATTCGTGACCTGCAAATTTGTCAAACCATTTGCCAGGGCGATAAGTGATTTCAATATCGATCAAGGTGTTTTTTTCTTGATGAAACACCTCGGTAATTTGAAAAATCTCCCAGAGATTGGAGTGTTCAATAGTAAATATTTTATTGCGTATCCGCCAAGCTTTAACGGAAACTTCTAATCGTTTTAGCAGATATCCATGATAGGCTAAGGCTCTTAGTTTTTCTTCTTTAGAAAGGTATCGGGCTGGCTGGCTATTGGCGTCTCGTTCGGCTTTTGGGATGTAGTGTTTCTTTTTGTTATTCTCACCAAAGTCAGCTAGGAGTTTAGATGCTGATACTGTAATTTGCTCTCTCCCGACTTCGGGCTTGCGGAAGGCAATCATTGCCAGTGCATAGTGCAGTTTGAGGGTTTCTTCTCCGAAGTTCTGGGCGATAATTTCCTTGGCTTGATAGGCAATTTCAGCAAAGTCTGTTAGGTCGAAACGATCGCGGATTTGCAATTCAACTCGACCTTTGGAAAAATCTTTGCGACCATTCAAACTGGTTTCGCTTATTTCCCAGAAATCCATACCAGTGACTCCAGCCGTATAGATCGTATCTGTGATTGCACTACTGGGGCATTCTTCGTAGAATTTTCTTTGGCAGAGGCGGGGTTCTGTAGATGACTTATGTGACCGTTGCGATTGCTTTGGCTCCGCGTAGGAGCTGTTGCTAAGGTTATTAGAGTCTATATTAACCTCAAGGTTTTGATTATCGCAGATTTTCTTGCCAGACATGGGGGTGATCTGTCTCCACCTGTTATGGTCGGTCCATCGTGCTTGTCAGGTTGATGGGTTTGCTAATTACAAAGTTTTCTCGCATTACGAAGTAAATCGCTCTTCTGTGGGGCCGTTGCGATCACTCACCCAGTAGCGGCGGTGGCAGGGCTGGGGGTAAATGTCAGCGATCGCTATCAACTCTCCTCCGTCTTCGCGGTTTCTGAGTTCTTTTGCTTTTGCCAGTCTTTGATTGCCCTAATGACTACGTAAGCAGCGCCGTTGGCGGCAATTGGCGTACCGGTGATCAGTCCGTAGCCTTTGGGGTAGCAGCGGTATTGAGTGCCATCGGCTTTGTCTACCGTCCAGCCGTTGGTTACGGCTTCTTTCATTTGGGCGGGAGTCAGTGGCTTTTGCTGCCAGCCCGTGCCTTGAGGGACTTTCTTGCCGTCGAGCAAGCAGAGTTGCCAGTCTTGAGGAATCCGCGACAAGCCCTAGTACAGGCGGGTGCTTAGGTCGTTGTAGTGCATTTTGGCTCCTATTCCAAAGGGTAGAGGAAGCCGAATGTTGGAGCAGCAAATGTCTTAAATACTAGAAATTCTAAGACATACCTATTGATTCACTGCTTCTAATGGTTTAATATGGAAAAACCATCAAGGCAGCTTTAACAAGTCGGCCAGAGATGTACCATCATCAAAAGCTGGCTCTAACAAGTCGGCCAGAGATGTACCATCATCAAGAGTCGGCTCCAACAATTCGGCCGATAGATGTGATGTACCGCCATCAAAAGTCGGTTAAGTCCGGCCGATGGAAGTACAGTCAAGAGTCTGCCCGGTCTGGCAGTTAACTCTTAGTCAGATGACAACTTCAGTAGCTCCGGTGGCTATCGCTGTCAAACAGCCGTCGGTGTTTAATGTCTGGGAAGAGTCCAGTTCAGAAAAAAATCAGAATGGGGATTCTAAGGTTGTTTTTCTGTACAACTGTATCTCTTCCACTGGTAGAATAGCCTCACTTGCGATTCCGACTAGGATTAGGGTGAGGCAAAATTTTTTGAGGGTCTGATAAAAGTATTTATCATTTAACTAGCATATAGCCGAGTATAACTTTGATCAAGTAAAGAATTGTTACGTTTTGGGTCAAAGTATTAGTGGCTATCATTATCCCGTCTAAGGCTAGCGATTGGAGCTTAGATTAAGTTAGGCGAATCATACTATTGACTGTAAAACGAGTTATTCTGGTATAATACAGGCGATACAATTATGCCTGCGGCAACTCCTTAGCTATTAGAAAACAGGAATGTCAACGAAAGTAGAGGAAAATTTAGCGCTCGATAGTGGAATCCAGAAACGTCTCGGTCAGTTAATAGAGGCGTTGGTGGAGGATGAGCGCGTTGGTAGTTCTAGGGAACTAGGAAGGATTACAGGAGTTTCATTCAACACCCTGGTGAACTGGAGCGAGGGCAAAGCCGATCCCAGATTGCAAAAGTTAGTCCAGTTTGCCTATGCGATCGGTTGGTCTATGACAGAGTTGATGCAATATGCGGAAGGGGATGAAGATCCCTATGAGGCGATCGCTCGTAAAAAAAAAGCACGACAGCAGAAGTATCGGAAAGTATCTTAACAAGAGAAAAATATCCATTTATTCAATATTTCAATGCCACGCTAACTGCCGAACAAATTCAGAAGCGTGACTTATTTTTACAGCGTATTAAAGCTGATTTATTACCGGATATAACATCCCGCAAAAGGCTTTATGTCTTGTTAATAGACAGCATGGCAGTTAAGGGTATTTCAGAATTAGATATCTTTGAAAAACTTTCCATTTCAGAGAAATTACTGTCGAAGATTCGGAATCTCAACATGGAATTTCAGTTCGGTCGTTCCTACTTAGAACAGTTAGCGCCCTATCTTTTTCAAGTGGAGGATTGGGAAGAGTTAAGACCTGTTTTTAAGGTGCCATACATCTCTTATCAGGGGTGGGTTGATAATCTGATTGAAGACTTACAAGTGGCTGAACCCCTATCTATAGCTATAGCTTCAATGAAATAGTTCCTAAAAAATGACCGATAAATTTGAGATGGGAAAGTAAGAACTGAGGTCAAACTTAGAGTAAAATAACCAAGTTTCTACTCTAGCAAGGCAGAAATAACCTACCAGTTCTTCAAAATCATGCAACAGTAGCAACAGTAGGTTGATTGTAGGAGCTCAACCCAACGATGTAGATTATTGGAAATATTTAGGTCAAGTCCTACAACTCCTGAAGTGACAAAATTAGCAGGTTTTTGATAAGGAAACCCTTTATTGATGAGTTGAGCATACCAGCAAGGATTTCAGGCTGTGAGCTAAAAACTGTCCAAACTATTGCTTGATACGAAGTTGAAATTTTTGGTTGAGTAAACGGATTTAATTTCCTGGAGTTCGAGTTAAAGGGGGGAGCGAAGGAGATGGCGTTTTTGGAATTTCATACAAAGGTTCCCTGGTCAAACCTAACTGCCCTAGTGAAATAACAACAGACATTGATAGATTAGTTCTCTCAGCAGCTTTAGCAATAGCTGTGCCATTTCGAGCTAGAGAGATGAATTCTCGAACTTTGAAGACAACGGGGTCATTGGGAGGCGTGTAGCCTCGAAGGATGGCAAGGTCTAATCCCCGTTCGATGTCGCTGAGTGCCGCCGTTCGATTGTCTGCTAAAGTTACGCTGGGTTCCTGCCCAGGCACTATCGTAGAGATGGCAATACCATTATTAGTAGGTTGCCCATTCTGGTGAACGATATTAAAGGTATAAAGGCGTTCAATTCCTTCTGGAGAGCGAGTTTTAACGAACAGGTTAGTAATGTTTGCTGTTGTAGCGCCAGGGAATTGTAAGGGTTGAATTGGTTGGACAAATATGGTTCTAGCTTGGTTAGTTTTTAATTCAGCATCAGTGTTAAAGACAGCCCTGGAAGGATCTGCTAACCGGATGTAAATAATGACTTCACCAGTCTGGCTAAAGTCAATAACGCTGGAACGGCCAGACCATACTTGAAGGTTGGTAGTTGTATTGATTGCTGCATCTCTTCCGACAATTTTTAGCGCTGATGTTTGAGCTTGCCCAATATTAACTGTAGTGAATACAGTGGCAATTATTAAGGCAGGAGAAATTAAAGCCAAACTAATTTTTCGAGTGAGTTTGTTCATGGTTATTTTACCTCCGTTATCTTTGCACTGTGACAAAGGCATTGACAAATACTGAAACTTGAGTTCCTTCTGGTACAATCGCTACATTTCCTTGCTTCAAAAGTTCTTGGGCGTTGCGATCCGATCTTTCTCGCAGCCGTTGGGCAGTAGGTGTAAAGAATCCCTCTAAGGCGGCGGCTAGGATGTTAGGTTTAGGTGAGGTTGTGGTTTTAACAGCCGTACTGCCCAAAAAGCCGCTTTGCTGGCTGAAAGTTTCTTGGGCGGGTCGATTAATTATTTCTCCTACTTGCCCTAAGCTGCCGAGAATTCCTACTAAAATATCAGCCTTGGCTATTTCAGAACCTCTGTCAAATAAACTGTCGGCAATAAGAGGTTGGTTATCGGTTCCGCGAACGATTAAGTTTCCGGGTGGAATGGGTACTTGTTGGATGCGGCCAGCAGCATCGGGGTAAACAAGCGCCACTACGCTTTGAGAAACCAGCCGATTTCCGCGCGTGACATTTTCTACTTGAGTGATTAAGACGGTGCCAGATGGTAAGGCGATCGCCCCGTCAGTTGCTATCACGTCCTCGGTCAATTGGACGGCAAACCTTCCGGCTGTTGGGCTTTGGCCTGCTTCGTCCCAAATCATCGGCACGATTACCTTGGCTTGAGCAGATGACCCGATGGCTATCTCTCTCATTGCTGTGCTGCCTTCAGTGTTTTCGCCGGCGGTCGTGCGGTTGAGGATTCCAGCTTCTCCAGGGGTCATTCTATTGGCGTTTGCAGCAGAGTCAGTAACTCCAATTGCGATCGCGGGTATCTCTTGCATTGGTGCAGCCGATTGTGGGCTTTTTGGCGAACTGACTAGCACTGGCTGCGGGTTTTGAGAAATCGGTGGCATCGGCTGCTGTTGGGGCAATGGCACCGGCGCAATTGCTACTGCACTAGGGGGCGGTGCCTGTGCTGCTGTAGGCGCAATTGCTACTGTGCTGGGGGGTGGTGTTTGTGTTGCTGCTAGTATTGCTGGCGGTATGGCAGGGTAGCTTGCCGCTGTCATCCCCGGCGCGATCGCGCGATCTAAAGTTGGGGAACTAGCAGAAATACCTCCAGCATTTAGCTCTTTAACTGCTTGACTTCTGCTTTGCCCCAGAGAAGCTAATTGCGCCCAGCGCTCGTAAGGATCTACTTTTTCTGGTGAGGGCGACGGGGGTGGTGGCGCAGGTCGAAGTGCCAGCAGTGCGGGTGGCGGCACAGGGCGCGGTAATGGCGTCGGACGAGGGCGAGGCGGGGGCGGTGCAGGCTGCTGTGCAGGGCGCGGTAATGGCGGCTGTGGAGGAGGAATGGTCTGTACCGTCCTTGGTGGCGGATTAAAGTTTTGAACCGGCCTCGGGGTTTGAGATCTTCTAGCGGCTGGTACAGGTTTTGGTGCAGGTGTCGGTTTGGGAGCAGGGGTTGATCGATTTTTAGGTTCAGGTGGCTGAACTTCTAGCGCCCGCTGCTGATCTTGAAATGCCAGCCGACTTTTTAGTTCTCCTGACTCGTCTTCAGAAACTTGAGCAGGTTTAGGGTTCGCCGTCTTTGCCTGTTGGCGGACGGGTTTAGGAGCAAAGAACACAAACCAAAAGAATCCCAAGATGCCGAGAACTGCGCCAGTACCCATTAATACTGAAAACGTCCGAACTTCGGGCTTCTCAGAAACAGGATGAGTTTCTGCTCCTTCGTTGTCCTGTTTAATTCTGTATTCAGAGGTCAATAATTCATCGGCTTCTCCGTCATGTCCGGCTAATTCTCTTTCCTCCTCACGGCTCAATGGCTCAACTGAGCGCGAGCCAAAGGTCTTTTTGCCATTGCTGCCAGCGCCATTAGGAGCGTTAGCTGCCTGAAAACTGTTAGAACTGTGGGAAAAGTTATTGGCTTCATTAGAGGAGTTGTTGCCATTAAAACTGTGGGAAAAGTTATTGGCTTCATTAGAGGAATTGTTGCCATTAAAAGGGTGGCTAGTTGTGCTTTTAGGTGGCGTATTGTAGGAAACTTCTTCAATTTCATCGGGTTCGCCATCAAATTCGTGTCCATTTTGAAGTTCTTTTTCACTCATGTTTTTATCTCCTATTATTTCGATTTTTATCCTATTATTTAGGTTTGAATTCGGTAATTTTGTTGATTTCTAAGCCGGCCGAGCGAAGCTCATAAACTTTCTGTTCAAAAGCTGAGGCTTGGCTACCTAGCGGCGGGGTTTGGATTTCTACTGCTTTGATTCGGAAAGTGCGATTGAAAGGAATTCTTTGATCGATTCCTGACGTGCGATCGACAAGCAACCGAGTGGCAATCATGTCAATCTCCCATTCGCCGGGACGGACTTCTCTGGGTTCGGATAAAAAAGAAATGATGACAGTTGCTCGCAATTGACCCGTAAAAACTTTATTGGGGACGAGTTCAGCGATGTCAGGGAGAGAAGCTTTGCCAAAATTGGGTTCTAGGAGTAACGAAGCAAAATAAGTGCTGGTAGGAACTCGTTTGGAATTGACTTTAATCCCTGAATCTGTATCGTTAGTTCCTGGTATTTTATTGTCCCAGTTGAAGGTTAACTCGGCCCAATTTTTGACAAAATTTTGGATGACTGAGGGATACCGAAAAAACCGATCTCGTTCTGCTACGTAGTAAGTTTGACCGTTGATTAGCTGGACTTGTGTTGTCTTCATAGCAGCTACCGAGTTGATTCGGTACGCGACGAAGAGGTGCAGAATTAGGGCGAGGATATTTACTCCAGTTAGGATGAGGAAGCACAATGCCAGTAGATTTTTAGCTTCTGGCAACAATGCAGTTTGTGAAAATCTTTGTAGCTTCATAAAATCTTTTGGTAATTAGTGACATTACTTAAATCCTTTGTTCATCGCCAAATTAGCGGCTGCTCCTATGGCATTGCTCAAAACATCGACGAGTTGTTTAGCATTGCTAGCAATGCCGTTGTATAGGGCAATTCCGCCGCCGCCGGCGATTAATAGAGCTAAGCCGGGTGCGAAAATGCTGATGAAAAAGAGGAAGGCGACATCGCTGGCTAATTCGGCTCCAGAATTGACTAGCACGGTGGCTGCTAGCCCGACAACGATGTTGTATCCAAGTTGGACACCAAATAAGCTCAGAAATCCAGTTGCCCAAGCCCAAATGGGCCTGCCCTGCAAGGGAAGTAGCGACAGCCCCATCGCGATCGGCGAAAAGAATGCTGTTAGTAAAAGGGCTGCTTCAAGGATGTTGACAAACGCCCACTGGATGCTATAAAGAATGAATCGGATGATTGGTATTGCTTTTTCTCGAAACACTGAACCGGGGTCAGTTATAAAAGTCGTGGCATCTTGAGCAGCACCGAGCAAGCTATTATTCCAGAGGGTTTCACCAAAAGCCCGCAGCGCTTGCAGAGGGGCTGAGCCGGCGGCTTGCCTTTCAGCTTCGCTAACAATTTTCCGAGCAGCTTCTTGCTTGGAATTCCAGCAGGTTAGCAGTTCTTGTCCGACTTTATTTCGGCATTCACCGTAGAGATTTTCTAGTTGTTGGCGGCCGATATTGCTGATAGTGACATTGGCGATCGCGTCCCTAAATGTCATTTCTCCTAGTTGCGCTTCTAGGACACTTTGGACTTGTCTGTAGGCAAAACTTCTAGTAAAAATGACGGTATTGGCTAGCAATTTGCCGTTAGCGCCGAGGAACAGCATGATGACGAGCGGCCAGACGAACAGTGCTGCTAGTTCTGACCATGATTGCTTTTCGATAATGTCTTTCCCGCTGCTTAGAGTTAAGAACAGGATGCTGATGGCTGCTAGGGTGATGCCGAGGGATACTAGACCGACCCACAGCCCAGAAGCGATCGGGTCAATCGTGCTAATCCAAACTTTGTCCCAAGATTCTGAGGTAGTCTTAGCCAGGTTAATTGACTCGCTAACTATGTCCAAGGATGATCCTTCTGCACCACTCGTCGGTGGTGTAATTTGTGCTAAAAATTTTTTCATTTTTCCTCGGAAAAAACTTCAAATTTGTATTCGACAAAACTGTCAGTCTGTACCTAAACTAGGCAGATAATCGCGGATTCAATTTAACGGCTCGGAGCATTAATTGGGAGCGACAAACCTGTTAGTTGAAATCGGGGTTGTGCTGCTGTCATTCGGTTTTCCCAAATAGCCGCCGCCGGGGAGCATCAACATTCCCGCCTGATAGCTGGCTTGGTTTCCAGACGCAGTGCTGCCTCGGCGATCTCCCGTATTGAGCGCGGATATTTCCTTAGCAGCTTGCGATAGCAGCACGTTATTAATGGCTCGATCTGTGCGAGCTTGCTGAGCTTCCTGTAAATTTCGCATTTGAACTTGTGCACTCAATGCGGTCTGTTGCGAGAGGTTTTGGAGAATTTGTTGAGTAACGTCGAGGCTCTGCGATTCTTCGCCCAATTGGATGTTTTGTTCGGTATCTTGGCGAGTGGCTTCTAACACTTGGAAGCTGTTGGTTTGAGCTTCTTTGCTGAGGGTTGCTCCGTCAGCTATGCCGATAGCGGCGCTGCGCTGAGCTTGAGCGTCTAAGTCAGACATGATGTTATATGAACCTTTGCCGTCTAATTTGCTCGATTTAGTTTCGAGTAAATCTGATAGTTTTGTTCCTTCTGTCTGGGATGTTGGAGCTTTAATAATTTGGCTGCTGACTTGGCTCAAATCAGGAATTTGGATAGCTCCGAGAGAAGAGGAAAGGAGTTCGTTTAAGGAGCCAAATAGCTCGTTTTGCACGAACCCTTGGATGTCGCCGATAAAATCGTTGACTTGTTTGAAAACATCTGCAATGGGAGCTAAGAAACTTCCCGCAGTTGGGGCTGAAGTTTTCACGGTCGTTTCTTGTGTACTTGGCAGGAAAATGTTTTGGGCTGGAGATTTCACAGTCGCTTCTTGTGTACCGGGTACGAAAACGCTTGGGGCTGGAGTTTTTACAGTCGCTTCTTGTGTACCGGGTACGAAAGGAGGAGTTGTTTGAGCTAAACTTGGCCTGACTTGAACGATTAATTCCCAACTGGCTAACAGGGAAACTGCTGCTAGTTTTGTAGCAGGTTGCTGCATTAATTGAAGTTGATATTTCATGGCAGTTATTTGGGGATTTTTGCAAAAACTTGAGACTTGTTACTGCGAACGTCGGATGCTACTTTTGGCTGAGGATTGGCAGCTAGGGTGGCAATTTCTAAATTTTGACCAATGTGGTCGAAGCCTTTTCCTTCTTTCACCGCTGCAATGTATTCTTGGGTGAAATGCTTTAGCCCTTGAAGCTGCCCTTTAAGGGTAGGAGGATATTGAGCCATGATGCGATCGCGGGCTTCTTTTTCATTTTGATTGTTAGCAATTGATGCCAACATCATCTCTCCGGGGTAGAATCGCGATCGCCAAAATCTTCCTCCTTTCTCAATTAGCCAGCAGGAGTAGAGGTCAGCAGCTCTGGGTAGAAAAGATTCTGTGGCATTGGAACTGATAATTTGCGGGTCGTACCCTAAATATTTGTGAGCGGCTGCTACTCCAGAATTGGTGATTCTGCCGGTAATTCGGTAGACCATATTTTGCAGAATTTGTGCTCCTGCGGAACATTCGCAGATAGCATCAAAATCTTGGCTCAATAGTAAGACAGCTATGCCATCTTTTCTGCCAGTGGCGCAAAGTTCGCCGACAACTGATGCAAAACCATCTTTTTTGAGTAGGACGCTCAATTCATCTCCAATAAATAAGCTTTTGGGGTGAGAAAGAGCGTTGCGAATGCAAGCAGCATGGGCGTTAATTGCCATTAAATAGGCATCTTGTTCGTTAGAAAGTCCCGATAGGGCGAAGAATTTAACAGCCGGTTCAGGGGAAAATGTGCTGGGCTGACCGATGGCTTTTCCTAAGCGGGATGTTAGCAAAGCATTTCCTTGGCTGAGGATTTGATTGATGGCTAGCCTATCCAGTTCTTCAAACGATTTGAGGTTGAGCCTTTCTTTGCTGCAAAACCTCAGCAAATCTTGGAGAGTTGGCATTTGCTGCCATTCTGGGGATCGCCAACCTTTTTCAAATGCTTTGTTGTACCGAGCGATAATTTCGGGATCTCTGAGGTACATATCGAGCATTCGCAGGATAATTGAATCTACCCGCTGGGCTAGGTGGGGATTGTGAATTTTGCCCATAGCGATCGCCACCACAGCTTTGCGGATAAATTCTTTCCAAGATTCCATCCGCCGTTCTCTTTCAGCTTTGTCGAACTTGCGGAGGTCTGGCGGTTCTACTAAATTGCTAGATCCTTGACTGATGTCGTAATATGCGCCTTGGTCGCCCAAAAGTTCGATCGCGGTTTTGAAGGTACTGTTACCCCCGCTGCTGATGTCCATCCCGACAACAGGGATGTTATTCGCCAGAGCTTCAATGGCAAAACGCCACCCCAAAACGCTCTTGCCTGAACCAGATTCGCCAGTAATTAAAGCGCGACTAATTTGGCTGTAAAACAAGTCGATAAAAATTGGCTTTCCGCCTCGATGAGTGATAAATTCAACTCCTTTTTTATCCAAATCGCGGGGAACAGTTAGCGGCAGAATTCCAGCGGCAGTTTCAGTGTCGAGGGTGAGGCGGCGTTCGCTCAAAAATGAACCGCTATGCAGCAACCATTTCCAAGTAATGGGCAGGCATTGCAGCCAAATATCCCAGGCAACGTTCCGCTCGCGGATGACTTTCGCAGTTCCAAAACTATTAGAGAGTACATTGCAGGCTTGGCTCAATTCTTCCGCTGTGTTTCTGTACACTAAAAAGGCAACGGCTGCATTTAGGGGTACGGCTCCTTGGTAAAGTCGGCGCTGGGCATCGAAAGATTCCTCCTGTTTAATTTCAGCGCCAATATCGCGCCCTTGCCCTTTAGTTATCGCTCTGCTACTAGCGGCTTTTGCTCCTTTCGCTTGTCGGGCTAAGTTATCATTAATTACGAGGGAATTTCCGGCGCTAATTTCTATCCAAGCTTCTGTATCGCGGACGTAGCTTGAGGACATCACCTCCCAAATCCATTTCAATTGCTGGCGGGTATTAATCCAGCCTGCGGGCGCGTCATACATTGTCAGAACAGCGCATTCTTTTCCCTTTCCGGTGAGATAGACGCGGTTGTTGGTCTTGCGGTGTTCGGGGCAGGAGGATACGCCATTCGTTCCTTCAATTAAAACTGTACAAATGTGTTTGTCAGTTGTCTTAATTTCGCTGAGTTGATAGCCAGAATGGGTTTCTTCAAGTTTAACAATTTGAGGGATTTGCGGTGGTTTACTGCTGTTAAATCGCAGCCACAGCCACTCCCAAAGTTCTGAGGAATTCATAGGACTAATTTCTAGCCCCATTTTGGTGTTCAGGAGAATTTCCCAGCGGAGGAATCCTTGTTCAAAAGAGTTGAGGAGCAGCTTGGTGTAAAATTGCTCTCTGTAAATTCTGGTGTTGCCTGCAATGGTTTCCACAAGGGAATCGCACAATTTTTTGACTCCATCAATGGCTTTACCAATGAAATCTCTGGAGATGGTTTCGCCTTCGTTATCGGCTGTCCAAGTACAGAAAGCAATTTGCTCCCATACTTGTCTAGTGCCTTGATTAGTTTGTTGTTGGAGGCGGCGCTGTTCATTTCGGAGCAGTACAGATACGGGTTGGAGTTCAGCGGTGTCAGCTAGTTGTTCTAATTCTTTTTGCCGAGCAGCATCGCTACTGTAACAACCGGTGCAGAAAGTGATTTTTTCACTGGGTGGGATGTCTTTCATTCCTTCTTCAAGAGAAGCTGCAAATGCTGATACTTCGCTCCTGAATAGTAGGTTGTGAAGTCCTCGGAGGCGGAATCCAAATACCAGTTGGTAGCTAGTCCCGTTATTGAGAAGCATCCCAGACACTTGTCTGCCATCTTTTTCAATTTCTACCAAACAACAGAGGTTGATTTCATTTTGGAAAGGCATAAATTTGCTCCTTCCCCCATATTGATTGGGTACAATTTTGGGTTTCAATTTGATGCGGATTTGTGAATCGTAAGGTTTGCCTTGGATGCTAGGAGGGCGCAGGGAAGAGATAGGAGAAATATAGAAGCTGTCGCCGCTACACCACTCATCTCCGGGGGGCTTGCGGAATTTGTCAGTAAAGAGGTGGGGTTGATTTCCTGTGAGGAGCCACCAGCTTACAATCAGCCAAAGCGAGACAGTGAAGAACCAACCCAATCCCAGGCTAAATAGACCCATTGTTAAGGTGTATGCAATGGCGGTTAAGAAGCACCAAGGTAGAATTTGATTGGCAGGGATGAACCCGATACTTGCTTGTTTGCCCAGGATTTTATTGACTCTGATAAAGTCTTTTTCTGGATCTCGTAAAGCCATTGGTGACTCCTTTTTTTTAGTTCTAAAAGGTCAAAGTTGTAATCGCTCCCAGCGGTGGCAGGTTGGGAACCAAGCCGGCTGTAGTACCGCTGCCGTCGCCGACGAATAAGAACGTTACTACGTCTATGGCAATTACAATGCCGAAGGCGAGGGCAATTTGGGTGACAATTGGCCGCCAATCGTTACCTTGCTGCGCTTGGTTGTAAGCGAATAAAGCTGCGGCGGCTACTAGCAAGAGAAATACGCCTCGAATGGCATTGAAAATTAAAGCGATTGTTGATTCGTCAATGGCTGTTCCTCCTCCGGCTGCTCCAGCTTCGGTTGCTAGATTGGTCATAAATGCTTGGAGACCGCTTAGAAAAACGGCTTGGGCTGGGGTCTGAAAGTTATTCAGGAACATTGTTACTGTGATGACAGCAACGGCTAAGTGCCAGAAGCGAATTTTGCTGCCCAGCAGTTTTTCGAGGATGGGAACGCTGCGGGTAATTTGCCATAGTCCGAAGAACACCAGAGATGCACAGCTAAATACGCTGACAAATAAGGGCTGGACAAGAGTTAGATAAATGGCTGCAATTAGGCAAATTGCAATGAAGGCTAAATCGGCGTTATTGAGTTTGAATTTACGCATGAATTTGCTAAAATGGCTGCGGCGTTTGTGGATAATGCTTTGGTTAGCAACGCTAGTGCGATCGCCATGAGAGCGGTAGTTGTTGTGTAAGTAATCGTTTTGCATTGGATTTGTCCTCAAAGTAGTTTATGCTTGCAATTCGTTGCTGTCTTCTCGCGATTGTTCTTTGCGTTCTGGCGAGGTATAGTTGTAGTCTTTAGATGCTTGAGACTCTCTAGATTGAGTTTTTTGTGGCTCTGGGGAGCCGACTACAGCCTCCATTTCTTCAACAGCAATGTGGCACTGTCGAACGTCTGGTGGCTTTCCTTTGACCAGAACGGCATCGAACACTTGTGCGTCACCTTGGCGGGGGTCAGTTCCGATCAGTTGTTTTGACCCGTCCGGCAGATCCAGGATTTCAAATTCGTATTTGACTGCCCCGGTCGTGCCGTCTTCGCGACGCGATTCTTTCCAAGGAAACACTGGATCTTTTTCCCCGCTAAAGCGTTTGGGGAAGGTGTCCTGAAACTTTTCAACTAAAGCCTGGGCAGTTGCTAGCTTGTTGTATTCTTCTTCCGACTGAGGCAATTTGAAAATGGCTTCTCTTTCTTCTGGAGTTAGCTTGTCCCGAGCCGGCTCAAATTTCCAGCGTTCGCCATTCTTGGTTCCGGCAAAAATTTCGGTATTATCGCTGCCTTTGACGGCAACTTTAACTTCGTTATTTTCACCAGTTACATACAAGCTGCCGCCACCATCAAAAGCAATTCCCGATCGGGGAGACTGCCCCGTAGCGAAAGCATAATTGACCAAGCAATCTGCTACAGTTTCTCGCTGCTGCTGTACTTTTGTTTGAGCTACCATTTTGCTAAGAAGATCCTCTGGTTCGCTTTCCTCCTTGTCGATACTGTTAGGTGCAGTAACGGTGGCCTGAACTTTTTGACGAGTTTCTGGCCCTTGTGAATTAGGATTAAATTCTGATTCAACAGGCATCTGAACGGTCATTTTATGTTCCAGTTTGTCAACGATACTTTCAAGGCGATCCAACCTCTTTGAGAGGTTGCTTAAATAGTCTTGAATTTGGTCTAACTGTTCGCTGATGCTGGTATCTTTATCGAGCTGTAGAGGTCTAGATTTTTGGGAGTTTGGGTTGAGCTTGCTCTCTAGATCGCCAATTCTTTCGCCAATTTGAGCTGCCTTGGTTTCGGGATTGTTGATTTTAACTTTCTCGGTGAGCTTGGCTTCAATGTCGCGATCTTTCCTCTGAGGGTTGCTCGTTTCCAATTCCTCTGGTTCAGTTGCCGCAGGCGGTTCTAATACCTGCTTAGCCCGTTCAGCAAGTTTTTCAGTGCGGGTATCTATTGCCTCTATGCCCGAAATGACATCAGCGTGTTTAGCACGAGTCGCAACTCGGTCGGTGCGATCGTTTAATGAGTCAATTTGTTCGAGAATTTTTTCGAGTTTTTCTGCCTGTTCCTTTTCCCTCGCTTGTTCGATGTAATCAATTAGCTCCCCAATACTCTTTGCTCCAAGTAGACCCATTAAAGAGGCAGTTTGAACGGTTAAGCCACTTACGGTTAATCCGTTAATTTCGCTTCCCATAGAAGCGACACTTGCACCTTGGCGTTCGGTTTCTTTTAAAACAGTTTCAAGGGTGTCGAGTAAGGGATATTTTGCTTCGGGCTGTTCAGCCACTTTTTGCTTGATTTGTCCGTTATTATTCTGATTTAGAACGCTGCGATTTTTAGCTATCTTGCCCAATACACCATTGGGGATAGGAGCATCCTCATCATCAGAAAGTAGTTCTTCAATATTATCTTCTTCCTCCTTTTTTTGCGTTCTGCTGGTAGCATCTTTAGAAGCTACTGACTTTCCTAGCTGCCGTTTAGACTGCGATGATTTGCGAGTTTGCGTATTTTGGCTGGGAATGTCTGCATCTTCTTCTAGATCGCTTAAATCATCCTCCAATTCATCATCTAGTTCTTCATCAAATTCTTCGGAAATGCTGTCTTCCTCTAATTCATCACTGGCCTCCAGCCCGATTAAGTCCATAATTTGGGATGGAGTATAGTAATTGTTATTGTCTTTGGTTTCAACGTCAGCTTGTTTCAAATTTTTAACTAAATAGACACCGCTAGTTCTCTGGCTGGGGTCTTTAGTTAAATAGAAAACAAAGCCAGACACCTCACCTCCTTTTCCTTCAGTAACTAAATCCATGCTGACACTAGCTTTGTGATTGCCAGATTCATTGATTCTGTCGGGTCGTTTGTTGAAGGATTCAACGAAGTTTTTGAAATCTTCCCAGTCCTCAATGCCACCTTCTTCTTGGATTGTTTCTATGGCAGCATCAAGGGTTTCCTGAATGTGTTCCAGTTTTTTGACGTGTTTTGGATCTGTGGCTGTTAGGACAGACCAAGTACGCTTTGGGGCAGAAAATTGTCTTTTGGAGTTGGGCTTAGTTGAGAGTTTGGCAGCCATTTTTTCTCACCTCCTACGAGGAAATTAGATGCGATTGTTAGGTTCGATATTGAACTTTCAGCAGTGCTTTAGATTGTCAAACAGGACTATTGGCTAGTTGCGCGATCGCTTTATTGGTAATCCACAAGCGGGGGTATTGGTTCGCGGGTTTCGCTCAAAAGTTCTTTTCTGACTTTGCCTCTTAGTTCTTGGTGATACTCGCCTAGCATTCTGCTGAATTCTTGCAGAACTTCTAGGTTTTGTTTGGGTAACTGTCCTGCTTTTACTGCTGTCTCTACACCCCTGGTCATTTGGCAAATGTGCGTGCTCATTTTTCGCAGTTGGGCACAAGTTCCTTCATTGATAGCGGGGACTGTGCGGTCAAGGCTAAAAGCGCGTTTACGCAAGTAGTCAGACAGGCTTTTTTCACCTGCTTCTGCGGCACGTTTCACTAAATCTGCCTTTTCAAAGGTGGTTAGGCGCACTCGGACGACTTCAGTCTTTCCGTTGGGTTTGGAAAGTTGGTTTTTGGGGATAGTTACAGTTGTAAGCACATCAATTTTCTTGGGCTAACTAACGGTTTATTAAGGCTAAGTTGAACAGCAAAGGATTAGGTCAGAGCGGTTGTTGGCATCAAGTTAACTTAATGCTGAGCAACCGAGGTTCGCTACAATTTCCTGAACCTTGATGGCAAGGTTTGCGCGGCGATTCATCCATTGCTTTCATTGATTCAATTGTCAGCAATTCAGTTGGAGATGAGCCTGTTTCTTTCGGTTTATGTTTTGTTCGGTCACGAGTCGCATTAGTGAGAAGTGACCGGAGCAGTTTTTATCATCCAGATGGCTGATTCGAGGGTGGATACTGCGGATTGGATTGCTTGTAGCCTTTGACTATGTTGTTGTTTGAAAGTTGGCAAAGTGCATCATTGTTGAGTATGGTTTGCAGCCAATCGTACTTTGTTGTTGAGGACGGTTTCTGGTTTGCGATCGCCGTCGCTAGATCCATTGCAGGATGAGCGTCAATGAGCAAGTGAACGCGATCCTCCTCTCCTCCAAATTCCACTCAATCCTAGTTGGGTTCGCTATGCTAGAAGGTGTCAAGCCGATTTGTAGGTCGAACAATGGCAGTCAACCCCAAACGAACTAAGTCCAAAAACAGAAATCGCAAGCCCGCAAAGGTGCAAGCCTCACTTGTCAGAACCGACAAGTGGGTTCTCTTTGTCAGCGCAGATGAACACCATGTTTTAGGGTTGACTGTCGAGCAATACCGCTTGTTTGTTCGACCGTTGGTGATTGCGGTTAACTCGCAGTGGCACAATCTAGAAACAGTGAAATCGCTCGACCGTTTTGTGTTTGTCGAGAAGATGTTCATCCAGACCGCGAAGAATCCGACTCCAAAGCATTCCTACTTTGCAAACCGTGCGCGACTCAATCCCGCGTTTCTTAAGTTTCCGTCGTACCTCAGACGTGTGGCGATTAACGAGGCGATGGGAATCGTATCGAGCTTTAGAACCCGGTATGACCAATGGCAACGCGGCATCAGATCCAAGCGTTCTGCAAAACCGCCATCTTTGACCGCGATGTCTAACACCTACCCAGCGCTGTATCGAGGGCAGTCGATTAAATATCACGCAAACGGCACGGTTGAGATCAAAGTCTGGAATGGTTCGGACTGGGTTTGGTTAACCGTGCAGGCAAAATCAGAACGCAAGCAGGGACGGCACCTGAACCCGAATAACGTTCAGGAGTCGCCTACGCTGGTTGTGAACGCAAAGCACTGCCGTCTGTCGGTTCCATTCACCACAAATCCTGACAAACTGCCCGATTCGGATTATGTTTGCGCGGTCGATTTGGGCATTAACAATACGGCTGTCGCGTCGATTGTCGGAAAGACTGGTACTGTAAAAGCGCGGTTGTTTATTGACCAAGCTAGAGACATAGACCGTCGCGACAAACGCGCGACCCTGATTCGTCGCAAGGCTAAGATCGCCCGTCGAATGCGCGGTGAGTTGTTCAAGGGCTTCTGTTCCGGTCACTATCGGAAGTCCGCGAACATCAACAAGCAGATTGGACAACTGACTTCACGCCGCATCGTCGATTTTGCCTCACGGCATGGCGTATCGGTCATTGTGTTTGAGAATCTGAGCTACTGGAAAGCAAAAGGCGGGCGCAAACGGACGGCACTCAAGCAACGGTTTCATCGTTGGTGCAAAGATGCCATCGTGCGATTAACTCGCGATAAGTGGAGCGAATCTGGTGGTCAGATATTCACAATTAATGCTGCATACACGTCCGCCTACGCCTATGATGGATCTGGCAAGCTGAAACGGGCTAAAGAAAATTATAGTCAAGCTACCTTCACATCAGGCAAGCAGTACAACGCAGATTTGAGCGCATCGTATAATATTGGTGCGCGGTACTGGTACGCCATTTTGAACGGCGATAAAGCTATAGGACACCATTTTACGAGGGTCTGGGAAGCAAAAGATTCTTCCCAGACACAGCGAATTCCTGTAACCCTCAGTAGCTTGTGGCTGCAAGCTCAAGCTACCACAGATACCCTAACCACATCTCTGATTGGTTAGGGAGAATTCATATTCCCAGAAGAATCGCTCTGTGTTATCCCGGCTGCGACACAGGTATTTCCAAATGTCCAAGTCTGTGTCCATTACTAGGCCGATGACGATATAAGATTCGTCGTTGGTTTTCACTGTATCCCCAAATTTGAAATCCGGTTGCGCCCAATAGTCAGGCAGGGCGATCGCATTCGGTTCAGGGGCCGTAGTATGGGTTGTATGCGATATTTCAGTGGGCGCGTAGTGTTTTTGTGGCATTTGGTCAATTTTAAGAGCAAGCGATCGCCTTGCTTGCTGGCGGTAGCCAGAGGAGAGGTATTCGTCAGCCACTTCTGTTAAAGCGAATATATGTCGTTGCCCTTTGCACAAATTCTGACAAGTGGACGATTTGGGCGATTTACTCATTTTTACCCCCCTCTTACGTCTATTTGACATGGCTTGCTATGCGACAGCACACTAACTAGGAGGATTTAGGAGGTGTCGGAGTACAAAAAATCAATTAAAAAGCAGCGAAAGTTAATTTAACTTAATTAAATTTTGTAAAAATTGGAGGAAAATTTAGGAATTTTTAGGGACAAGTAGGAGATATTAGGAAATAAGAGGGAATAAGAGGAAATAGAAGGGTTAAAATATAAAGCTTTTTGTGGCTTTCACTAACTATCGGGGTGCGTTCCTTCTCACAAAAAGTTGCACCCCTGTGTGGAAGATGCAACTTACGCTTATTGCTGGTAGGTATTACCTCTTAGAACCTGACCTTTGTCGCAGTCGTAACATCAGCGGGGTTAGTACCCGAATCAGCGAGGCAACAGAGCAGATTAAGATAGCGAACGATCGCTCTGCATGAACATTCTGGTAGCCCGAAAAAAATACTCTTCCACTTCGCTTTTTTGTAAAGTGCAGTAGCAATAGCAATGTTCAGAGATATATTTATACTGCTCTAGAAATTAACAGGCAAATTTCTGAAGTGGAGCACTGCCAACAGAAGTCGAAACAGTCGTCGGATGAATTGCGTGCGATGGTGACGGCTTGTAGAAGACCAGTAATATCAGGTTCGGATAATTAGTTATAATTAAGGGCAGCCGATTCACAGGGACGCCAAACCCCCTATGCCAAAAAAAGTCCAGTTAGAACCGCACTTAAGTGTCCAGGAACTCTACACTCGCTACCGGACAAGTTCAGGGTTAGTCGAACGCAGCCACTACCAGATCATCTGGTTACTCGCCTCGGGCCACACCCCACTAGCGGTGTCTCAAGTTACCGGTTACAGCCGGATTTGGATTTACCAACTGCTGCGACGCTACAACCAATTGGGTGCTGGCGCCTTAAGCGATAGACGTTCGTCCAATCGTGGGCAACCTCCTCAACTCAACGACCTACAAAGAGCGCAACTGTGGCAAGTCCTATCTGGGCCTGCTCCCGATGGCGGTTTATGGAATGGTCGCAAAGTCGCTGATTGGTTAAGTGAGTGGACAGGAGAGCAGATCAGTCGCCATCGGGGATGGGAATATCTTCGGGAAATGGGCTACCGTTTGAAAGTCCCCAGACCGCAGCATCAGGAAACTGACATCTCTCAACAACAACAGTGGAAAAAAAACTTCATTTCGAGTTGAGATTTTTACAAGCTAAATATCCTCAAGCAGAGATTGAAGTTTGGGCGATGGACGAACATCGCTTGGGACTGCTACCAGTATTGCGCCGAGTCTGGACGCTGGTTGGGGAACAACGAGCGTGCCGAGGTCAAACATCAATACAAGTGGCTGTGGGTTTATAGTTTTGTCCACCCCGAGTCAGGAGAAACTTATTGGTGGTTGCTGCCGTTTGTCAACACTCAACTGTTTAATCGGGTGTTGGCCGATTTTGCACGAGAGTATTTGAATGGGGTCCAGATAAACGAGTGCTGCTGGTCGTTGACCAAGCTGGATGGCATCAGTCTCAAGAGCTAGTGATTCCTGAAGGCATTGATTTGTTCGAGCTGCCATCACATTCTCCCGAATTACAGCCAGCAGAACGATTGTGGCCACTTACTAATGAAGTCGTAGCCAATTACTCACCCCAAAATCTTGACGAGTTAGAAGAGCTGTTGGTCTATCGTTGTCAGCAATTGCTCGGTCAACAAGACTTGATTCGTGGACTGACTTGTTTTCATTGGTGGCCTTTGACTCGCCGACCGTTGACAATTAATTGAGTTCGATGAGTTCGAGGTGCTCACCCAGAGCGGCTCTGGAGTGGTCTCACGTGCAAATTAAAATTCGGTCGCCCGAATTCAAGTTCGAGCGCCCGAATTCAAGTTCGAGCGCCCGAATTAATATTATAACTAATTACCCGAACCTGATATAATGTGATAATTTGACAATCAATTATTTGCAGTAAGCTGATGAAACAGGGTGGCTTCTTATTCTGGAGTTTTAGCAGCATAGCCTTGTGCTACTTGGGCCAAGCTAATCCGGCAAGAGCGCAAATTGTCCCAGACGCAACTCTACCAGTTAATTCCACTGTCACCCCTGCTGGCAGCACAAACTCGATCGCAGGAGGAACTAGAGGTGGTAACAACCTTTTCCATAGCTTCAAAGAGTTTTCCCTCCGCACAGGCAGCACAGCCTACTTCAACAACTCCCTAGATGTTCAGAATATCATCACGCGAGTGACAGGCGGCTCGATTTCTAATATTGACGGCATCCTCAAAGCCAACGGCACTGCTAACCTATTTCTCCTCAACCCGAACGGCATTATTTTTGGCCCCAACGCCAGCTTAAATATTGGTGGCTCCTTTTTGGCGAGTACAGCGAGTGCTGTCAAGTTGTCCGACGGGACAGAATTTAGCGCGATCGCTCCCAATCCTCCCTCCTCTTTGCTCAGAGTAAACGTACCCATTGGCTTACAATATCGTTCAAATCCCGGCAGCATCGTCAATCAATCTAGGGCGATCGATAGCAAAGGTCAAATTGTTGGACTCCAAGTGCTACCTAGCAAAACCATCGTGATCGCAGGTGGCGATGTGAGATTGGATGGCGGAAATTTGCAGGCTCCGGGGGGCAGAGTGGAGTTAGGGGGCTTAAGAGGAGCGGGAACCGTTGGGATCAATTGGGATAGTAATAATCTAAGTTTGAGCTTTCCACAGCAGGTAGCCAGAGGCGATGTATCACTCCTTAATAACGCTCAAGTGAATGTACGTGCTAAAGGAGGCGGGGTTATTGCTGTCAATGCTAGAAACCTAGAGATTTCTCAAGGTTCGACAACTGAAGGTTCGACACTTCGAGCGGGAATAGCGGCCGGAGTGGGTAACGCTGAGAGTCAGGCGGGAGATATCGAGGTTAATGCAACAGGAGAGATTGCCATTATAGGTACTCAAACCTTTATTTCTAACGCGGTTCTATCTAACTCAAAAGGTCAAGGAGGCGATATCCGGATCACAGCAGGATCTCTCAGAGTCACTAATGGCGGTCAGATATTTACAGGCATCTTTGGACAAGGAAACTCAGGCAATGTGAATATAACTGTCAGAGATAAAGCTTCTTTTGAGGGAGAAGGTAGTGATAACGTCTCCAGCGGTGCATATAGTCGGCTTGAATCCGATGCTGTAGGTCAGGGGGGTGATATCAATCTGACAGCAGGAACTTTATCTGTCACCAATGGCGCTGTCTTGCAAGCTAGTACCTTGGGACGAGGAAATGCGGGCAGTATTAACATTAACGTCCGGGATACAGCTTCTTTTGAAGGAACAAATTCCGCAGATCTTTTCTCCAGTGGTGCATACAGCCGAGTGGAAGACTCTCAAACAGTAGGTCGGCGAGGGAGCATTAACATCACAGCCGGGACACTATCTGTCACCAATGGCGCTGTCATAACCACTAGCACGGGTGGACAGGGCAATCCTGGCACCGTAACAATTAACGTCCGCGATACTATTATTTTAGACGGGGTGGGCCCGTTCAGAGAAGACCTAAAAACTGGACAATCCAGCGGTATTTTCAGCAGTGTTAAAGAAACAGGGGTAGGTGAAGGTGGCAATATTCGGATTAATACCAGGGTGCTTTCAGTAGGAAATGGTGCTGTTGTAATTGCTAACACTTTTGGGCAGGGAAATGGAGGGAATATTCAGATTAATGCTGATTCAATCTATCTTGCGGGAGTTGATGTTGGCGGACAATCTAGTGGAATATTTACACCTACTGAGCCAGGAGCGCTCGGTAAAGCGGGAGAAATTCTCCTCAATACTGATAGTTTTCGAGTAACAGATCGAGCAGTTGTGAGTTCCAGAACCCTCAATTCTAGTAATGGCGGTAGGATCGTCATTAATGCTCGCACTTTTGAAGCGACTAATGGCGGACAAGTGCTGACAACTACTAGCAGGGGTGGTAATGCAGGTGAGATCGCGATTAATACTAGGGATAGGATGATCCTTGCGGGTACTAATAATATTTTTGCTGAACAAGTTGCTCGCTTTGGTCCGGATCTGGTTAGTAATGTAAGTGCATCTAGTGGGTTATTTGCTAGTACGGGGAAGGATTCCACAGGTGGCGGGGGAAATTTGACGGTTCAAGCGGGGCAGTTGATTGTTCAGGAGGGAGCCCAAGTTAGTGTGAGTGCTGGCGGTTTAGGGGCAGCAGGTAATTTGAGAGTAACTGCGGACTCTATTCGCCTAAATAATGGAGTGCTGAAAGCGACAACTTCTGCTGGTAATTTTGGCAATATTCGCTTACAAGCTCGGGACTTACAATTACGCCGAGGCAGTCAAATTACTACTAACGCTACAGGTTTCGCCACTGGCGGCAATATTAATATTGATACCGGAGTCTTAGCGGCCCTAGAAAATAGCGATATCAGCGCCAATTCCGAAACAGCTAGAGGGGGACAAGTATTCATTAACGCACAAGGTATTTTTGGTATCGAGGCGCGATCGCAGCCAACCCTAAACAGCGACATCACCGCCACTGGGGGAACTCCTGAGTTGAGCGGTACAGTGGATATCCAAACGCCTGATATTAATCCCACTTCTAGCTTACTCGTCTTACCACAAACTCCTGTTGATGTTGCCAGTTTAATCGCTCGCCGCTGTTCGACAGGAAACCCCCAAATTAGCAGATTTATTAATGTTGGACGAGGCGGCCAACCACCGAGTCCCAGTGAACCACTTAATAGTAGTGCAGGTTGGGTAGATGAGCGTCAAATTACAAGAAGTACAGAGAATCCTTCAGTCCTCAATGGCGATTCTGAAAACACTAGCGATCGCCTTGTGGCAGCTCAAGGATGGGTGATTAATGCCACTGGTCAAGTGGAACTTGTCGCCGATGCACCTATCGTCACACCCTATAGTTTTTGGTCAGTCACACCCCCTTGTAATGGAGGCAACAAAGCAGTTAATCAGTAACCACTAACTCTTTTATAAAAAATATGGCAGGAAAAAAAGTTCTATTTTCACGCAGCGTGCAATCCCTTCTAAACTATATATTTTTAGGGGCATTCATAGCTTGTATTTGTGTTCTAGGAGGTCAATTTAACAGTATAGGTTTATCACCTGTTTTTGCCTCAACCGGTTCTGAGCAACTACGTAGTAAAGCTCAAGATTTCACAGCCACAGGACATGAACAATTAGGGTTAGGGAAAGCCGAGCCAGCGCTAGGAAATTGGGAAAAAGCTACAGAAGCTTACACGCAATTAGGCGACACTGAGGGAATAGCCGGCAGTCAAATTAATCAAAGTCTTGCCTTACAAGCGTTAGGACAATATCGCCGTGCTTGCCGGATTTTACTGACAGCTATAAAACTTGACTATCAGGATAATCTTGCCTGCAAACAGCCCAATGAAACAGACATTAAAAATCAACAACAACTCAAATTTCTGCAAGAGGCGTTGGAAAAACTAGAGAATTCTAAAGTAGCAACTATTGGATTGCGAAATCTCGGTGATGTTTTACGGGTAATTGGCAACCTTAATAACTCAGAATTGGTTTTGAAAAAGAGTTTAGAAACAGCTAAAATCTCCAACTCTTTTTCAGAAGTTAGTACTGTTTTGCTAAATTATGGAAATACCAAACGCGGTTTGTACAACCGAACTCGAAATTTATATGAAAGAACAGGATTACCAAATTATATAATAGATGCCATTGAGAAAGCTGAGGAATCTTTAAAGTTATATCAGGAAGGAAGCGATGGTGAAGCAAGCAAAGTGCAATCAAAGCTAAATCGGTTGAGTTTGTTACTGGAACTTGCAGATTGGTTGGAACCAGAATTGAAAAGACAAAATATAAAAATTAAAGATAAATTCGCTCAAATCCAGCCTCAAATTCAACCTCTAGTTAAGGAAATTCTTAACAGTTCAAATTCATTCTCCAACTTACCACCAATTCAGTCAATTTATGCCAAACTTAATTTATCATTGAGCTTGAAAGAACTCAAGCTCAATGATAAATTACTTGTGGCTATCGAATACGCCAAAGATGCCCTCCAACAGGCTAAAAAACTACAAAATAAACGAGCAGAAGCTTATGCTTATGGTATCCTTGGCAAGCTGTATAAAGATGAACAAATAAATCAACTTTCTCTTGCTGAAAGTTCGACGAAAAAAGCAGTATATTTATCCCAATCAATTAAAGCTAAGGACATTGCCTATCAGTGGCAATATCAGTTAGGACAGATTTACGAAAAAAATGGAAACACAGAAGAGGCGATCGCAGTTTATAATGTTGCTTTGGATACTCTGGAAGCAGTTCGTCAAGATTTACTGTCCATTAATCCCGACGTGCAATTTTCCTTTCGGGAGAATGTAAAACCAGTTTATGATGACTTGATTCATTTGCTCTTGGAATCGGAACCCAATCAAGACAGACTTAAACAAATAACGACAGTAATTGGACAGCTTCAGTTTGCAGAACTACCAAATTTTTTACAATGTAGTTCTCTGGATTTAATACCACTAAGCGAAGTTAATCATCAACCTGATGCAGCATTCTATACAATTGTTTTAGAGGAAAAGCAAAAAATTGAGGTGATTGTCAGTTTATATAATAATCAATCAAAATTACATCAATATCACCATTATAGCGTTAATTTCACTGAATTTCAAAATACAGTAAAACTTTTGGGGAGTATCCTCCAAAAAAGAAATTTTAGACCAAGTGGCACATCGTTTACAGAGATTAGCTCTTATTCTCAAAAACTTTATCAACTGTTAATTGTTCCAGCTAAAAGCTATTTGCCAAAAACAGGCACATTGGTATTTGTACTGGATAGCGAATTGCAAAGTATTCCAATGGCTCTATTACAAGATGAAGACAATCATTACTTGGTAGAAAAGTATAGCATTACCGTGAGTTTAGGCGCTCGCAGTCGGGAACCTAAATTTTTACCTTGGCAACAATCAAGAATTTTAATTGCTGGCGTTAGTCAAGGGCCGAGTTTTAAGCAAGAAGAACCCTATTTTGAGGAACTTATTAATATCAAACCTGAATTAGATGAAGTAGAGAAAAATACAATAAAAAGTGAAATACTTTACAATGAAGATTTTACCAAAAGGAGTTTTGAAAATAAAGTTAATAATTCTATATTTCCAGTGCTTCACATTGCGACTCATGGCATCTTCAGTTCTGATCCTGAACAGACAATAATTCTAGCATCTGATGATCGGATTAACATTAGGCAATTAGACCGTTTATTGAGGCGCAGAAGCGAAAGCAGTCGCGATACTATTGAGTTACTTGTACTCAGCGCTTGCCAAACTGCAACAGGAGATAAACGAGCCGGTTTGGGCATTGCAGGGGTCGCAGTACAAGCAGGTGCTCGGAGTACGCTGGCAAGTTTGTGGAATGTGAGTGACAAATCTACTGCTTTGTTTATGGGTGAGTTTTATCGAGGGCTAAATGATAATTTAACTAAGGCTGAAGCGCTGCGAAAAGCTCAAATTGCGTTTTTGAAAAATCCCGATCGTAAAGATTACAATAGTTATTCTCATCCTTATTACTGGGCCCCATTCATTTTAGTAGGAAGCTGGCTTTGATTTGTTATTAAGGAGTTACACTATCGCGTTTTTTGAGCAATTTATTAGTTTCATTCAGTCCTGTTTGTGCTGCTTCTAATTCCTTAGAATCTTGTGCAGTTGTTGCCAACTTGACTGCTGTTTCATACCTAACTTTTGCGAAATCAATTAATCCTTGCTTCCAATATATATTACCTAAAAGACGATAAACTTTAGCATTTTGACTGCCTTCTCTCACCAGTGATTCTAGCAGTTCTATTGTCTCAGTATTTAATTCTTTATTTTTGTAAACATCAGACATCCGAAATGCCTTCTCCTCTCTAGACAAATCTAATTTGTCTATTTTTTCAAGAGCTGCTCGTACCTCTTGAATATCCTCTTTACTCAACATTCTAAATTGTGCCGTTCCCGGTTCTATACGCTTCTGGGTTGCTTGACTCCTGGCTTCAACAATTAGCTTATATTTGCTTCCGGGTTGTAAAGCAGGTGCATCATCTGGATAAGGCATTTTAATTTCGGTGTTATCAACAGTCCTTTCCCAGTCTAAGCCTGAACCCGTTATCTCTGCCAAACGTACAGTGTAATTAATCGCACCAGGAACGGCGTGCCAGGATATCGAAGGTTTGTCATTAAGCAAAGCTGTATCGTCAGAGGGGCTGATAATATAGGGGGTATTAGGGTTTGCAATCGGGCCGCGAGGATCGTCAGGGTAACAGCCATCTTTTTTGTTGCAATCTGTAGCAGCTTTCTCTACGACTTTGAAAACTCTGGGAGGTATAGTACCATGACAACCATTTTCGCGATCGCACTCTTCGGAATTGTCTTTTGAAGCTACTATTTGTATAGTATCAACAGATAAAATAGTGGCTAATGCTGGCTGTATTGCAGTTAGCTTTCCATAAACGATCGCTCTCCAATTTACAGAAACCAGCATCAGAGTGAGAATGAGGGAAGCTGAGATATTGTGTTTCATGGTCTTTGGGCTGCATCCTTTAAACGTTGAATTGCCATAGTCTGCCAAGTTTTGACCTCTACCCTATTTTGGGCATCGCGGTTCCGGCACTCTTTCCAAGCGGCTAATGCCTTCCCGCGATCACCCTTAGCCTCTAGCACCAGTGCCAGCAAACAATAAGCATCAGTTCGATCTTTATTTAATTGTATAGCCTGTCGCAAGTCAATTTCAGCTTGGTTATAATTAGTTTGCATAAAATGCGCCCAGCCAAGATTTTTATACAGTGCTGATTGTACCAGGGGCTTTTCAGTTCGCTGCAATCCTTCTAAACTGAGTTTAATGGCTGTTTCCGCGTCTCCATGTAAAATTTTAAGGCGTGCCAAATCGCTCATGGCATTTGCCGCAACTGGGCTATTATTTTGTCTAGCAAGCTGATACTGAATTTCGGCTTGTTCCAAGTCTCCTGAATCATCGTAAAGACCCCCTAGATTATAGCGAGAGACAGCATTATTTTCATCAAGCTTAAGTGCCTGTTCATAATTTTCTTGGGCACAGATAAATTTTTTTTGCCTTTGACAGACTAATCCCAAATCATTATAAGTTTTAGAGTTTTCAGAATCAAAATATTTTGCTTGCTCATAATATTTTTGGGATTGAGCAAGCCTGTTAGATTTAAGTTCTTTCACTCCTAATTCATAATATTTTTTAGCGAGGTAGGGAAACGACAGCCGATAAATAACACTGCCTATTATTCCCACTGTTAATAATCCAATAGCTAGGAGTTGAAAATTCGGAGAATTGAGGGAGCGCAAAAGGCTTTTCATCATTAGCCCCTTGACCGTTAAATACCGCAATATTGCCCCTGTATTTAACGGTCGATTAGCGGGATTTTGTGCCATGAATTCATCAATTAGTTCCGCTAGTGCTGATTGAATTTGCGGAGCTTTATCTCGCCAAATTAACTGACCTGTTTTGGGATTTTTGGGGATTTCACTGGGATGCTGCCCTGTTAACAAATAAACAAAAGTGCGACCGAGGGCATAAAAATCAGATTGAGGTGTCGCTTGACCGTCAATTTGTTCGGGGGGGGTGTAACCTCCTGACATCACTGTAGTAGCACTACCTCCTCTAAACTTTAAAAGGTAAGTGCCTGTAATTCCCCTGACTGTTCCAAAATCAATCAAGGCTAATTGACCGTCAGGCTTAATCATAATATTAGATGGCTTAATATCCCGATGGAAAAAATGGCTTTGATGTAGAGCATCAATAATTTCCATCAATTGTCTTAGCCAATTAATAGCTACATATTGAGTTATTTTTCCGTGTCGATTGACCCACTGCTCTAAATTATCACCCTCAATTTTTTCCATGACTAAGCAGTGAAGTTCCTGGCAACTATCACGGGGTGTAAAAGTGAAGTAGCCGTCTATTTCTACTTTTGGAATTCCCGGATGATTTAGTTGCTGCAAAGTTAAAGCTTCCCGCTCAAACATCTCGACTAATTGGGAATTGCCGTATTTTAAAATTTTCATTACTCTCTTAGTTCCCCTCTCATCGACTTCAAAAATATCGGTGGAGTTTCGGGGGTCTAAGGGACGCAGGGGTTTGATGAGTTGATAACGCTGATTAATAAGCAAGGGAGTGCCGCAATCTTGACAGCACTCTAAAGTGTCAGGATTTTGGCGATGTTTACAGTCAGGGTTTATGCAGTAGCTCACATAAAAAAGTAGGTTAAGTAAAAGGTAGATTTTTACAAAAATATCCTTGTGGGTGAAGTATGATGGTCACAATTATGAAAACTCTAAGCAATAAATTATCAGCGTGAATTCTTCACGTTTACAAAATTGGGATGCTTAAATTTTCTGGGCGGATGGGAGATGATATTTTGTGACATACTTCTTAATAACTGGTTGTAAGGTAAAGAGGAGTTCGTTTGTATCTTGGGTTTTGACTTTTTCGATGAGATATCTTCCTCGTAATGATTCCAAGGCTTCGATTAAGTCTGAAGTTGCTATTTCTTCTATTTTAGCTCGCAATTGTTGAAATGACAGGGCTTTTTCTTCCTTAGCCAGCCATTGCATGACTTGTTTTTCTAAAGCTGATAGTCGCTGAAATGGCTCGTCTAGGATTTCGCGATAGCTGACAGTGGTACTCCATTTGACAAATGCAGCTACGTCTCTATTAAATATATCTTGAATCGTTGCTGCAATGAGTTTTAACTCTAAGGGATTGCCTCGGTAATGCTGAATTAGCTCTTGCCAAGATTGTTTTCCTGTTAAATTTTGCCCTAATAATATTTGCTGAGCGTCTTCTGGTTTCAATCCTTCTAATTTTAAGGAATGGATGGGGCGCGATGGATTTTCTAATAGGAAAATTTCTCTGAGTTTTTCTTGACTGCTAAGGACTAAGCAGCTTTGATGCTGTTCTTCTGCGATTCGCCTAAAAAGTGCGCCATAACCTTCATATCCCTGAAGGTACCGACCGTAGAGGTCGTTGCTGCGGAGGATGGTTTGCACGTCGTCAAGTACCAGCAAACAGCGACAAGCTCGCAAATAAGAAATTAGCTGTACGATTATTTCATCTGCTTTTTCTGACAGTTCTGGTTCCTGGGGATGAGATAGAGATTTAAGCAAATCTGCTAGTAGGTTTTCTAGGGGAGGGGCGTTGTGGAGACTCCGCCCAATGACACAATCAAAGTAGGGTTGAATTTGTTGTTTTAGTTTGGTTATAAGTGCTGTTTTGCCAATTCCTCCTAATCCGACAACTGCTATTAAGCGGCTGCTATCTTGGACAATCCACTGTTCTAATTGTGCTAATTCTTCTGCTCGACCGTAGAAGATTGATACATCTATAGCTTCACTCCAATCTATTCGATTTAAAATGGGAGAATTGTGAGTTGTGGAGGAAGTTGGCAATGAATTATGTAAGGGATTTAAGGGATGAGTTGTTATTTGTAAGTCTGAGTTGTTATCTGTCAAACCAGTATCCATTACCCCGATTTTGGGTTCTCTTTCGGAGGCTAGATGAGTTTGATAGAGGTTGTGGAGTAGCTGTTGTAGCTTGGCGAATTTGACTGGGCCTCGCCCTTCGATTTGAAATTTAATGTAAATTCTGCTGAGCCTTTTGCGAACTAAGTCCTCGCTGATGTCCAACTGGGAGGCGATCGCAGTGGTGGAGATCCCTGACAGTGAGAGGGACAGCACTTCTAATTCTGCTGGTCTGATGCCGCGATCAGCGGCGATGCTTTGTAGGAACTCTTGGGAAATCAAAGCTTGTGCCTCGTTGTCATTCAATAGAGCCTACTATTATATTCGATGATGGCGTAGTGGTTAAGCTTCCCCCTTTTGAGTGAAAATGCTGGCACTTAATCTATTTGTGCTAGTCTATTAAAGAGTTTAAAGATTGGTAATTAAGAGCCTCTGACTAAAATATCTGCTGATTATATGGCACTTTATCTCTCACCAGATTATGACTATCATTGAACAAATTTACGCGATCGTCAAAACCCTTCCCGAAAACCAAGCTAGCGAAATTCTCACTTTCGCTGAGTTTATTCGTGCCAAGTACCTGAATGAGAACCAATCCACTGACACAGTAGATTCTTTAACTCCTTGGAAAGAATTGGTTTATTCCCTAGCTGGAACATGGGCAGAAGACTTTCCTACTCTGGAAGAGATTCGTGCCGAGTCGGGGGAAGACATCTTGCGGGAGAGCTTCTAGATGTACATTTTGGATACAAATACATTAATTTACTATTTCAAAGGACAAGGACAAGTTGCCCAAAACCTTGCCAATGTATCTCCTCAAGAAATTGGCATTTCCGCGATCGTCCTGTTTGAGTTGCAAGTGGGTATTGCTAAATCTACTTCGCCTGCAAAACGTACCCAACAACTTCAGCAACTTTTGAGCCGAGTTAACCTTGTTCCTTTCGATCGCGATTGTGCTCTTGCTGCTGCCACAATCGCGATCGAAAGGAACAAGGTACTCCCATCGGCACAATTGATGTTTTGATTGCAGGGACAGCCGCTTCGCTTCAAGCAACTCTTGTTACCCACAATGTTAAGGAGTTTTCGAGAGTTTCTGGACTTGCGATCGCAGACTGGTATTGAATGTGTGGCATCAAGTGCGGCTTGTCTTTGGTTAATGGTTCGAGACAGTAAATTTAGCATAACAGAAGGGCGATAGCGCTTTTTGTCGTAAGGGCGAGCGCACTTTTTTTGACCGCAGATGAACACGGATGGATGAGGAGGGAAGAAAGGGCGAGCGCACTTTTTGTCGTAAGGGCGAGCGCACTTTTTAGCCACCGCAGATGAACACTGATTGATGGAGTGGGTATTAAGGGCGATCGGACTCAAATCATAGCTGTTAGCCGAATCACTTTAGATTCTTTGAAAAAACCCATCCTTAATCTTTTGCTCCTCATCATTGCTGAAAGTACGATTAAATTTCGCTAAATATTCATCCCCTAACACCATAGCAGTTGCTACGGGACGATCTAGAATGTTACCAATGGGAGTATTAATTAATGGTTCAGAGATTGGCAAGAATTTGATGTTATTCTTCTCTTCCCACAATTTACCAAATAAGCTTATTCTATCAACGCCTCCTCCTCCAAATAAATTACCAAATCCAAAGTCTGTAATGAGATCAGCTTCATTGCTACTGGTAGCACCATCGCCGGGTGAAAAAACAAATATATCACTGCCATCGCCACCTGTTAGAGTATCCTTGTCTTTTCCACCAATCAGGATGTCATCGCCACCTTCTCCCAGGAGAGAGTCATTTCCATCACCACCCTCCAGGCTATCAGCCGAGCTATCACCACCACCCCATAGGGTATCGTTACCTTCTTCACCGATGAGAGTGTCTTTACCATCGTTGCCTTCTAAACTATCGTTACCCTTACCTCCAATAACTGTGTCGTCTCCTTTCGCACCAAAGATAGTGTCGTTATTATGGCCACCTTCAATCAAATCGTTGTCTTCTTCGCCATTGATGAAATTGTTGTCTTTATCGCCATAAAGAGTATCATTGCCAGTACCGCCAAATATTTCATCATCTCCTGAGTTGGCATAAAATATATCGTTTCCAGCATCACTGTAACGAGAATCACCAACGAACAAGCCCAAGGCACTGTCACTACCATCTAATTTATCTTTTCCAGCAGTACCATAGACAATATCATCTTCATCGCCTGATGTATTCTTAAAGATGAGTGCAAATGGCTTAGGTAGCTCTGTTTTTTGTCCCGGAGGTTTAACGGCAAGACTGCCATCATGTTTTCCGCCAATAGCGTTGGTGTAAGCATTTTCTTTGAAAGTGGGACTGGGATTGATGAGTTGTGTAATAGGAGTCGGATTGAAGAGTTTGCCAATTTCTCCTAAACTTTCCCTTTGATCAATAATTTGTTTTAAAGTTTGGACTACCCAAACGTGTTCCTCACCTGTATCGCCACCAACTCTACCAAAGCGAGATCCAAAATCCATTTGAAATGATTCATGAGCCTGTTCAGCGAATAACTGATTTCCTGCGAGACTTTTGCTGCCAACAAAAGCCCTTGAAAAGTTAGATACCTCTCTAAATTTTGGTAAATATATTCCTTGAACGGGATCTACAAAATCAGCTTCCGCTGTTCTGCCATCTATATCGTATCCAATACCGGGAACAAAAGCTGAGAAAGAACTTAGGTTAGTCTGCGATGGTGGATCGAGAGCCAAAATAGAGTTCACTCCTATTCCATTAGCTTTAGTTTCTTTGCCATCATTTTTATCACTGAAACCATTTTTGTATATTCTGGCAATTTCATTACTAAGTAATGACCCCAAGCTATGACCTACTAAATTGAGATTTTTACTGGCATATTCAGCATCAATGCCAAACTCTTTCAGCTTCTTAACTGCAAACTCAGCAACAGGTCTAATCCACTTAGCTCCCGTATAGTTGCCAAGTCTCATAAGAGCATTAGGAGCATTATCATTCTTATCTACTATTCCACCAGCAGCAGCTTGTCTCCAATCGAGAAGAAACACATTATCGTTAGTTTTTGTAGTTAAGGCTTTTGCTATGTCAGAAAAATCTCCATCACTATCCGACTTATCGTCAGGGTTATCATTCAAACCGTGAATAATGACCCAGGTTTTTTTAGGTTCAGTTGAATTAATTGGTGTGGAAGTTAGGGAAGATGGAAAACGCTTAAGGCTAACTTCACGTTGATTCTTCTGTTTTATCCCCAAATCATTAGGGAACTGACCATAGGGAAGTAATGTAGAACCTTCCCCCAGCCTGTCATTAATATAACCTGCTCCAACGCCTACTGTAACTCCCGCAATGAGACCCCCAATGCCAAATCCTTTACTAAACTCTGCTACTCCTATGGAACCTGCTGCTATACTGGTTCTTGTTCTACTAATCCCGTCTTTTAATTTTTTGTCAGTATCAGAATCTTCAAAAAAATTGGCAGTAATGGTCTCTGTTTCTGTGATTAGCTGATTAAGATTTGATGTTCGCACATTAACCTTCGTATCACCCAGATTACCAAATCCAGGTATTTGCAGTTTCAGATTATCGTCACCACCTGTACTATCAGATTTTAACGTGACTTTAAAATTCAGCTTATCACCCGGCTTGACATTTTCAAATTTCTTGGGTGAAATATCTTTCACATAGTTGAAATCATCATCAGCAGGTACGAGAGTAATTTCCTGACTGACTTTATCTAACCCCTCTGTAATTGCATTCACCAAATTAGCACTATCTGAGTCTAATCTGACAACCTTACCAAAACCTAATTTATTAACTAGGTCATTATAAACAGAAATATTTTTTGATGTAGGCGTAACAGCAAAAATAGGCACTATACCTGCATCAATCAACGCCTCGCGAACTTGCTGAATACTCGGATAATCTTCTCCGGTTCCCGGCGGATTTCCATCAAGAACAGCATCGCCATTGTTTCGCCTCGTAATTCCAGCTAAAATCCCACCATCACCAGCCTGGTGAAACGGTTCATCTGTAGCCACCACAACCACACGGCGAGCACTGTCACGGAAACCAATTTCAGTAGTGTCTGCGCGACGTGCCGTTTGCAGCAAGGCTTCCAGTGATGCTTCCGGATCTGTTTCGTTACCAGGTAGAATAGTTAGATTATTCACTGCCGATTGCAGTTCATTGTTGTTTATTGTTAGTGGCAGATTAGTCCGATAAACATAATGACCAGCCTCAATACTTCCGATTCCTTTTATTGGCTTGTCAACAAAACTGCCAAGACCAAATTGAGTATTGGCTTGCTGATTTGACAGAGTATCAACTAAGTTTGGTACTAAACGGCGGAAAATAGACACGTCATCCTCAAATGAGGCAGAAGCGTCTTGCAGCAGAAAAACATCAAGCGGAATCTGGTCATTCGTCGCACTTGCACTAACCGCTGAAGAACTTGGCATCTGAGCAGCCACAGTATCCACACTTTCAACACTTAATGCGCTGCGAGTGGTTGAACTAGAAGCATCCCCAGGCACCGTCACTGTAATATCTAAAGTAATTTCGCCCCCTGGTGGTAAAAACACATCGATCGTATCCGCTGACAGAATTGTTCCGGGAGTGCTCGACAGTACCTCTCCTTTCTTAATTTGAATACCAGATGCTCCCCCAATTCGATCGCTAATCCCCTTGACAAGGGTATCAAAAACCCCCGCTCCCGTTCCAGGATTTATCGCAATTCGCGCCCCATCCGCCGTGAAACCAAAAAGTTTCTCGCCCTCAAACATCAAGGCTAAAATATTACTAAAGCCAATATCACCAATTTTGGCTGCTTGACCAGTTAGAGACACCGCATACAAACTATCGCTTGTCGCCCCCTTCGATGTCGCTAAAAATCGATTATTCGGAGCATCAAATGCCAAGTCCCCACTGCTATTGAATCCAGTAGATTCCAAGTTAGCGATTAAATATAATCCCGCATTAGTGGTATTAATCGCGTATAAGTTAGAATCCCCAGCCCCATAGAGAATATCATTCGCAAATTCTAGAGCATTAATATTGACACCCGCAGGAAGGCCGCCAACAAATGAAGTTAAACCCGATACGGGATCGATTTTGAATAACTGAGTAGGCGTAATTCCGAAAATAGTCCCGTCTTTAGAAACAGCGATGTCGGAGAAACTGAAGGTACTAGCAATTTGGGTGAATTTTGCTGAGGGATCGATCGTTCCAACTTGTCCGCTTAGTCCGTCGAAAGTCGAAATGAAAGACGAACTGGCCCCTAACTGGCTAGCACTGCGGGTATCCAAACCATAGGACAAGATTGAATCGCCCTTAATCTCTTCCTCCAGAGGCGCGATCGCAGTCGCATTCACTTCACTACCCAACAATACATCATCTAGTAACTTCATCATTTAATCTCCTCACAAAACTAATATTTTCTCAACACAAAAACCAGACCAGTAACCCCCTATTACACCGAATCCTAACTATCGCCGCCGCATCCTTCTCTTCCACCAACACCCTAATCCCGTAGCTAAACCAAAACCTGCCATTGTGGTTGGTTCCGGTACAGGTTCCGATAAAGGTTCATATTCGTAGGCTATGCTTAGCGTTTGATTGGTCAATACTTGACCGCCAAAAGTACCTCGACCAGGCGTTCCCCTAACAAGAACACTACCTGTTGTTCCCACACCAAAGGTAATGCGATCTCCCGCGCACCCGCTTAAAGCACTTAGAATTTCTGACTGATTGAAACTCTTAGAATTTGTTCCTGAAGCTGTGCCGCTTACAGTTTTCGTACCGCCGCTGGCGATGTTTGTTTCCGGTGGACTGGCAAACAAACTCAAAGCTATAAAAGGGTCGGTTTTTAACTGAGGCAAATTGATGGCGATTTGAGCATCAGTTGTTGCCGTTCCAGTAAAATTACTACCTAAAGCAGTAATGCTAGTGCTGCTATTTACTGTGCCGCTAACATTGACATAAGCTTTTAATAGAGTTCCCAAAAGTGAGTTGAATTTTGGTAAGACTATATTGGTACTGCTATTTAATGGCTGTGAATTTAGATTCACAGTGAAAGTTTGAGTAAGGGAAGCAGCTTGTACGGGGAGACTCTGGTAATTTAAGGTGATAAGGCTCAAAGTTCCAGACGCGATCGCAATTCCTAATTTTTTGTAGATGTTCATTTTGGTGCACTCCTAGATAACAATATGGCACAACACAGATTTGGACAAGAATATAAGGATGATGAGGGATTTTTTCTGCATAGGCTGATTAAAAATGCGGTAATGTTAACTTGGTAAAATCTAGTGTTGTTGGTAAGTGTTGCCAAACCCAATTTCCAACTAAAGACATCAAGTAACTGAAAATCAAGGCTGTATAGACGATGCTGAAAGGAGCATAAGCTGCTAACATCCATTTGTTCGCTGAATCTTCTAAACTCTCCTGTCTTTGCAGCAATTCTGTGTAAAATTGAAACGACCTCTCCCGCAAATTGTTAATTCCTGTCAAAGCAACTAATAGGTAATAACCATCAAATCGATTCATGGGATTGAGGTTGAGGGCAACTGTTAACAGAGAGGCTGTCATCAACAAAAAGCTGGCATTGTGCAGCCAAGGATTAGAAGTTGATAAAACCCACATCCAAACGGCTGTCGCCCAAATTGTCACTTGTACTAATAATCCGGCTGCTACTACTAAGATGCGCTGTTTCCGCCTTACTAAGGCGTATTGATCTGTAGTATTTGTATAGCATCCAGGGATTAAACACATAAATAGCAGCCCGATTTCTGGAACAACGCCGCCGTAGTGTTTTAAAGTAAAAGCGTGACCGAGTTCGTGGAGGGATACTACTAGGACTGTCAACAACGCAAGCGTTAAGATAGCAGCATTTCCGCCTGTTGCCCAGACTTGTTTGCTAGAGGCTAAAATCTCCGAGGGGAAAGCTAGCCAGAGGGAGACAGAAGTTGTGATAAAAACGCACAATGCAAAGCCAAATTGTTCTGTCCAAATCCAGCGTAGTTTGTCAATGTGCTGCGTTAGCCAAGCGTCGGGATTTAATACAGGGATTTTGCAGTACAAGAGTTTCTGGAGATTGAATTTGTTAGGTGGCTTTGGCGCTTTAATTCCTTCTAACATTCCGGCTTTTGCTAACATTTGCATCAGATATTGCACGTCATCTAAACTAATGTCGTATTTATTGACGACGGCAGTTAGTGGCTGCTGACCTAGCTGCGAAATTACTTCTTTGTCAAAGCTGTCAATTTGCAAGCAGGTAATATCTTCTGAGTTGCGGAGTATCCAATAGCCACCTGGGTGGGGTATCCACTCTACAGTAGATTTTAGTTCGATGAAATTTGATGTTTTTGGAGGAGGAGAATCAGGGGTAGGATTCTCTAATTCCTCGGCTGCGGTTGCTGGTAATATTTCTAAATCATTGAGTTTTTGTAGCAGCCGCACTATGAAGTCAGAGGGAATAAAGGTGCCGGAACGCGATCGGCACCGATTAAGAATTTGGCGGGCGGTGTATTGACCTGTAAAGTGTTTTAATGCGTAGCCTTCTATCGCTTCAAATTGGTAGCGGCGGTTCCCTGCTTTTGCTTGCAAGATGACTTGACCGACGCTATCAATTCGGTCATCTAACTGCCAGTTGTCGGTGAGATTGGGACAGAGGTAGTCTGAGTCATCTTTTGTTGCAATTCTGTTGCCGTGCTCCATGATGTAATTTGAGTGATAGTTAGTTCGGCTACTGCGTTTTTACAGATAAGTGACAGCGTAGCCCCAAAATTTCAGAAAGTAAATAGCTCAAAGATGAAGTATTGTAAAGTTATGTTGCTAAAAGTTACAATATTTAGTAGTTATTGTCATTCTTAGGACAAAACAGTAGGCTTTTGACATCTGAACAGCGAGTAGCGGTTTGTAAACTTACCAGGTTCGAGGTGCATTATGGGTTTCTGGTTTCAGGGAAAAAAAGGCGAACAGGCTCAAGGCTTTGGGAAATCAACGAAAAAAGCTCGCAAATCGCGGCGTAGCTTTATGCTGGAGGAGATTATTACTCCTAGCGCTCTGATTCCTGGTGTGCATGACACCGATCCGCTGCGCCAGTTCCTTGAATCTCTACCGTTGCCAGATTTGGATGTACGTCACTCGCTGGAGAGGCTTTGGCTTCACGCGGTGCGCGAGGGTAGCAATTCTCTTCGTTTTATGGCTGATGCCGGTGGTACGTGCCCGACTACTCCCGCACCAACAAGTGATTTGCCGCCGTTGATAGATATTGACCCGCTGGGTTTGCGACACAATGGCATTCCGACTCAGGTGCCTGGTACGCCGGGGGGCGCTTGGGATACTTTAACGCCTCCGTTTATGATGCCGTTAGATCCGCCGGGGGATGGGCAGGTGAATAAGAATCAGCTAATTGCGATCGATCCGAAATTGCTAGATTTCCCTTTGGCTAATCAGCCGATTGTAGGGGCGATCGATACGGGTGTGAATGCAAATAATCCCTATATTCTTAACACGAATCTTAAGAAGGGCCATGATTATGTAGATGGTGATGATAATCCATTGCTGCAACCTGGTGAAGGTAGCGAACACGGGACTTTTATTTTAGGTATTCTTGACTCGATTAATAAGAATGCGCCGAAGTGGGTGGGAAGGGCGATCGGTTCGGGTAAGTGGGATAATTCGCTGAGGGAATTTGTAGATGCGGCGAAGGCTTCTGGACAAAAGAATGCGATCGCGAACCTCAGTTTAGATTTAACTCAAGTTAATTCTGACGGTAGTGTGACGACACGCTATCAATTTACGCCACAAGAAAGAAGTGCGATTGAATATGCGCGGCAAAATGGAGTGATGATTGTCGTGGCGGCGGGTAATGATGGCACTCTGATGTCGGTTTTGGGTCAAGCGTCGCAGGAGTTTGACAATATTATTACCGTTGGATCAGGGGATGTTAATGGGCGGCATAATTATTCTAGCTACGGTTGGGGACTGGATCTAATAGCTGACGGTGGTACTGCCGAACACCCAGTTTTATCAACAGCAGAAAGTGATTTAGGGACGATGGCCGGCACTTCTGTAGCGACTGCGAAAGTGACAGGTGCAGCATCATTAGTATGGGCAGCAAATCCCGATTTGAGTTACCGTCAAGTGATTCAGATTTTGGAGAAGACGGCGAGGGATTTGGATACGCCCGGATGGGATAATAAGACGGGTTTTGGGTTGTTAAATGTGTTGGCGGCGGTGCAGTCAGCAAAGGTGACGATGCCGGAAACTTATGCGACTCCTGCGATTGAAATTCGCGATACTTGGCTCGGTGAAGGGGAAGTTACGCCGACAGAGCGTGCCAGCGAGACTGAGGAACATTTTAGTTTGCGAGTGTGGGATGATGATGGAGTGAATCTGCGTAACAGCCCGAACTATGACGATCGCGGCCCTTTTTCAATTGCGAAAGATACGTGGCTGGAATTTGATGCTTGGACGTGGGGTAGTGTCAATATCGATCCTATTACCAACGAACAGGATGCGCTGTATTACCGAACTTGGTACAACGGTCAAGCGTACTGGGTTCCCAGTATTTGGATTGATGGCTATCCGCCAAGCCGTCCGTCTTTACTGCCGCCGATACAGTCACAACCTGAGCCGCAGCCTCAACCGCAGCCGACAGGGACATTTGAATACAACGGCAAAACCTATAAGTGGGTTGCTCACACTATTCAAGATGGCGAGTTCCTGAGTACAATAGCTGGCTACACTTTAGGAAATACTTCTGCCTTCGACATCATTGCCCAGCATAACGGCATTGCTGACCCCAACACGGTTTTTGCAGGACAGCCAATAGAAATTCCTCAAGAGGTTTCGGTTTCTAACCCGCAACCACAACCGCAAGCGCAGCCAACTAATTTTGATATAGAAAAACTCATTGCTGCTGTGCCGGCTTCTTTACAGCAATACGCGAGGCAATCTATTCCTGCGATCCTTGCTGAGTGTCAAGCCAATGGTGTTACAGATTTGGGGCAAATTGCCTATATTTTGGCAACGGCTCACCATGAATCGAATCTGGGACTGTGGATGGCGGAACTGTGGGGGCCAACCGCAGCGCAGCAAAACTACGACAACATCCTGGGCAACTATCTACCCGGTGATGGCTATCGCTACAGGGGTCGCGGTTACGTGCAAATTACGGGTCGGTCGAATTATGAGAAGTGGTCGCAGCGACTTGGAATTGATTTGGTAAACAATCCAGATTTGGCATCCGATCCGGCGATCGCTGCCCAGATACTCGTTGAGGGAATGCGCGACGGCAGTTTTACAGGCGTAGGGCTGAGCCGATATATTAATGGCGCGAACCAAGATTTTTACAACGCCCGACGCATTGTTAATGGCATAGATAAAGCCAGTTACATTGCTGAAATTGCCCAGCGTTACTTGAGCGCTCTCGGCAGTGCTGGGAGTGTTGGGAGCGTCGGCAATCCCGACCAGCGACCAGCAACGACTGGTTATCGGGACTACTATGTGAAGTCTGGCGATTATCCCTCGGCGATCGCGCTGACAGAACTGGGAGAGGCTTCCCGCTGGACTGAAATATTGAAGGAAGATTACACCCTATTGACTGATTGGGATACCACTCGTCTCCAAGTGGGTCAGTTGCTTCGTTTGCCGTTTGGTTATCAGTCGGGCACAGGTAAACCTATTACACAGCCTCCAGCTTCTACGCCGGGCAGTTCCAAGTTAACTCTAATTCGGACTGGTGGCGGTACTCCTTTAGATCAGCTCAAACAAAAGGTTCAGGATCTTCAGAAGGAAATAGACAACATTAACGGTCAAATTAACAATAAACAAACAGAAGCAAAGACAAAAGAAGATGACGCCAAGAGCAAAGAATGGTGGACTTGGTGGCCTGGGATTAAAACTGAGTATGACAAGTTAAAAGAAGACGCACGTAAACTTAGAGATGACATCTCTAATCTTGAGTTGCAGAAGAAGAATAAAGAACAAGAGATAGAGCGGGTGCGTAAAGAACTGGAGAAATCAGCCAGGGTTATGGCATTTTTGGACACCATTGCTTATGCTGAAGGTACTCTTGACTATGGAGATAATAGTTATCGCAAGTTAGTAAATCCCGGCGGTTTTTTTGAGGGTTTTGCTGACCATCCTCGAAAAAAAATATTGGTTAATTCGAGTAAAAAGCTATACTCTACGGCTGCTGGAAGATACCAATTTCTCGATTTTGTGTGGGATGAGGAAAAACGTAAACTTGGACTTAATGACTTCAGCCCAGCAAATCAAGACCTTGCTGCAATAGGTCGTCTAAAGAACAGAAAAGCCTATGAGGATGTAGAAACTGGTAATTTCGAGCAGGCTGTAATAAAAGCAAGAGAAGAATGGGCTAGTTTCCCAGGAGCTGGTTATACCCAACCAGAAAAAAGCATGGAAAAACTTAAGAAAGTTTATCAAAATAAGCTGGCAGAGTATATAGGATAACCAGCATTGACAACGCAATTAGTTGAGCAATATTTGCAATGAATTTCTTCTCTTTCCCCTTCCTGAAATAAAGTGCGCTTGCCTTCGAGTATATTTCTCAAGAGCAATCGCTCTTGGCTACACAAAAGAAACCGGGTTTTTCAGATGACTGAAGAAGCTTCTATACCCCCTGAAGCTGTCCCTGAACCTATTTTAATTTTGGGAATTTTGTCTCAAGCAGTATTAGGGATAGGGTGGCTGCGGAAACGCCAACAACAAAAAGCAAGATAATGGGCGATAGAGGCGCTGTTTGCTATCCCGATAGGTCAGATGTTAACCTATTAGCCAACGCTCCCCCAGTCAAAAATTAGCGCTCGCGTCTGATTCATTACTTCTCAATTGCGATACCTTCGAGGATAGTAAAGGGTGCGATCGCTCGAAACTCACCATTGAAAGGGTGATCGCATAGAAACCAATGGAAAATTTCCCACTGAACTTCTACGTGATCGCCCCCAGTTCCCCAATCCCCTCGACTCGACTAAACCATTTCCAGTTCTCTGGGTTTCGATTCGGTCGCAGGCGTGAGAGTAGTTCGCGACTGGGACAAAGCTTTTTCCCGTTCTACAATCATCTCTTGGAAACGAGCCGCTGCTTGCTCTGTCAGGGGAATTTGAACGTCCCCAGTGTGAACGTTGGCTTTAAACACGGTGCGCTTGGACTCGTTTCTGACAAAGCAATCCCCGTTAGGCTGTACGTAAGCCGTCCATTGGTTGTCGCCAAACTTAAAGTGCTGAGTGCTATCGGAAGGAAGGTGCGATCGCCGCTGTTTGTAGGTTTCCGAAACAACGCTAAAGAGGGTGTCTTGCAGAGAAAGCCGCCAGTTGTCAGCTTTAGCGTTGGTGATATCGTGTTTTCCGTTAACTGCTGTTTCTGGTTTTGAAACCCGTTCTTGTGAAGTGTTATCATTTTGTGCGATCGCACTACGCCCAGTTTTCCCCAACTCAGAACTTTGAGATACTTCAGGTGAATCGAGCGCGGGCAATTGAATTTCAGGCAACCGAATCGATTCGCGATCGACTTTCAGCATCACCGACCTGCCGCCTTTGTCGGGGGAAAGCGTCGCCTCAAAAGTAGTTCCAGGGGGAAACTTAGGACTTTCGGGGGAAAATGTACCCAAGTTTTTATCGTCAAGCTGGATAATGGGAGTGCCTTGAAATCGGTAATACTTCTCGTGAGTGGGAGGTAAATCGATCGTTCCCACTTGCACAGTGACTTTCCGATCTTTCCATTTTGACTTGGAGAAATCTTCCTCTGAGTAGTCGTTATCGGGATGTTTGACATTGACTACTTCTATTTGATTTACCCGATAATTTGACAAAGCATCCGAGATTTCATCCATGAACAGTTTGTAGACAAGTGCGCCTCTACCTGCTTTATCTTGAGACTCGATCCACCGACAATCGACGGGAGGGACGATGAGGAGTCTGGTTTCATTACCGGAGTAGTTTGTTACCTTCAAAGAGTCGGTGTCGATGCGATCGTTAGAATTGTCTCCGTATTTGGTATCCAGTTTCGCCACCATGCTTTGGGGTAAGTTTTTGAAGGCGAATTCAACTAGCGGCAATTCGGGATGAGCAGTGGCTTCGTATGCAATTCCTTTGCTATCGAGTGCGTCTTTCCATTGGTTAGGAAGGTCAATGGTTCTGCCATCTTTAGTTTTAACTTTTTGGAAAGGAACTTGCAGCACGTAGACATCTCGCGGTAAGGCTTCGTGCAGCAATTCGTAGTCTTCTTGGAGGGAAAAGGTAATTTCCAAATCCTCTGCCACCTTCTGGCAAATTGTCCGGTGTTTGCTCAGATTATCGGAAGTGTGGGTAGCTTGGAATAAGGCATGAGCAGCCCTGGTTTTTCTTTCAGGAGTATCCCAAATTTCGTCAATCTCCGCTCGATAACTGTCATAAAGTTTGCCCATTTCCTCTTTTCGAGTTTTGATATCGCTGCCAGTGCGATCGTAGATAATGCTTTTGTCCTCTTGAAAGCGCTGCACCAGGTCTTTCGCCCATTGTAATTCGTTTTCTTCCCAAGGGAGGTCATTTTCTTTGCTGTGTCGGTACTCGATTTCTCTCTCTACTAAGGCATTTTTGTACTCATAGAAAACGTGCAATTCCTTCCCTTCTTTTTCATACTCAATGCCTGCTGCATTCAGTTGCTGGCGATTGTCTTTCGACACGATTAAATGAGCCGGGATGGGGGGAAGAATGTGCTGAAATTCATCTCGGTTGCGGTGGATGAGTCGCGTCTGTTCCCAATAAGGGTTAACGGCTTCTTTGGCTAGGACGTAAACAGGATTGGGAAAGTCGGCGGGCATGGGAAATTGTTTGTACAGTCGATCGTCTCCTTTGTACTGGAAAAAGTAAGTGCAGCTTTTGTGTTTCTCGCACCATTCATCTACTTTTTCTAGTAAGGTGTGGGGATTTAAACCTGTTTTCTCTTTCACTTCTTTGGCATCTTTACCCCGCAGCGAGTTTTTCTGGTAGTCAACTTCGTACTGTTCCATGATGCTGAGAGCGGCGATAAATCGCTTTTGCTGCTTGAGAAATAGCTTTTCATCTTCGCCGGGGTTGGGGAGTGCTGCTGCTACTTTACCAATGGCTAAAGCGACGATTCCGACTTCATTTTGAGAGCTGGCAACTCCAATTTGTTCTAGGGTGGTAAATTTGCGCTGACCTGCTTTAACTTTACCTTCTCTGACTTCGGGGTCGTCTTCTCGATACCGAGCTTTAGTATAGGGAACTTTCTCCGCTTGTACCACTTCTCCGAAGTCAAATAATCCGTCTTGTGCTGGTAAGATTTGTTGGGCAATTTGAGGAATTTTTCGAGATTCGATGCCAAACGGTTCGTCACCGTCAAAGTCTCCTTGATGGAACTTTTCTAAGTCTTTGGGATTGAACCAAATTACCCCTTTGATTTTCGCCATGACAGCGCGAATTTCCTCTGGAATATTTTCCAGGTTTTTTGCGTGTACATTTTGATATATCCTCAGACCATCTTTGTTGAGAATTGGGAATCGACCTTGAACGCATTCTCCTTCTTCTAAATGGTTAGCGCAAACCGTGCCTTTGGGTAAATCTTCGCAGGGTAAAGCCATTGCAGAGGTCATTGATAAAGCTCCCCTGGTTGCCAGATTTCGCCATTTGGATGCCAGCCACCTTTCTGCCATATTGGTGAATTCGGGACTGCCTATCATCAGTCCGAATTTATCGGCTTTTAGCATCTGGATGTCCTGTCTTTCCCGCTTTTTATCTTCGGTACTTTCCTCGCTGTCACCGTTGATTTCTTCCTCAATTGTAGTTGAGAGTTTGTCCTGCTGTTCTTTAAGTTTTCTTTCGTTCAAACGAGCCAGAAATGCTTCGCGCCTGTCGTAATCTTCAATCATCGCTTGGCGCAATTTCATGGGGTCGCGTTGCAGTGCTGCCAGTCTTTGGGCTTCGGCTTTAGCTGCTGGTACTAGGTCTTGTTTTTGGGCTGCTTCGTCGAACCAAACTCCGGTGGATTGCCAGCTTGTTTGGGTGATGCCGATTTGACTGTTTTTGCGGTTTCCCAGGATGGCTTTAGGTAATTCGTAATCGCCACAAGGAATGAGTTCTTTGAGTTGTTTTTTATTGATGCCTTTGATGCTGGAACGGTCTAAAATAAGTTGAGGTGTGTTCCCTTCAGAGTCTGCTAATGAGTCGAGTAAATTATCATCGGGACGGAGCGTTCCTTTAGCTAGAAAGCTGACTTGGGGTGTGGATTCTGTATTGTCTGTATTCCAACTGCGAAGCCAAGCGAAACGAAATTGGCTAGCTCGGTTTTTCTCGCCGCCGATGCTTTTGATTAACTCGGAACTGATTGCACCGTGACAGTCTCCGGTTCGATATTTAGCATATTGCGGGTCGGTGAAATCAACAATTTTTACTCGCAGGTTGTCGCATTCTGATACGCCGGACATACAAGTGCTGACTAGAAGGGAACCGTAGCGACAGGCGGTGTCTTTTTCGGTTACGAATAAGTCTCCTATCTTTTTGGCTAGGGTTTCGTCACCAAAGTAATAACTGTTGCCAGATTGAAATATCATGCGTCGCTTGATGCCATCTTCTGGGTCGTGGATGCTGGCGCGTAATTGGCTAGGATCTGGATTGGATTTGTCAAGTTTGACAATCATTAATGTCTTCAGTTCGTCTGGTTGAAACATTGCTTGCAAAATCGAGTGGCGTAGGATTTCTGGGTTGTTGAAAAATTTTCCTACATTTCGACCTTTGGCATCAGTGTAAGCAGCATCAAAAACGGGAATCTTGAGTCCTTGTTCGGTAACAACTGTGGCGACCATGAGTTGATTTCTCCCTAGAATCGAGGTGTTATAATAAGAATTGTTGAAACAGTTGGTAAGGCAGGTAAGAAAAGTCTATCTAAGCCTTAACAGGTTGAAACTTGGTCAAGTGTTGACCGTTGGAAGTGTTTTTGAGGTGATTGAAATGGAACTAAAGGTTGATGCAATTGTTAATCCGGCTCTGTTTGAAGATGAAGATACTGAGCTGGTGGAATTGGCGATCGCTCCTGAAGATGAGGATAAATACCCATTCGTGCGTCCCAGCAGTGCTCCTGCGGATTTGATGGACAGACCGGAGAGAGTTATTACAGAATGGGAGAATATGGACTTTGATGAGCGAGTTCAGGCTGACCCTACATATATAGATAGGGTTTAGGCGTAGGGGGACACATAGCAGAGGCATGGGGTGTTTGGTTCGATGGGGCGGCGGTAGCCGCCCTTTAAACGTTTAATATCTTTTAGTTTTGACCTATCCTTAATGGAAAACCCTTTATAATACAAAATATAATACAAGTACCATACAGTAAAGAATGAGCCCCTATCCCCTTAACAATCAACAGCAAGAGCAAATATACCACTGGCTAAACTCCCTTGTAGGGCCTGGTTCTGCTGCCTTCTACCGCGATGCCTGTCGTCTCATGGAAATGGAGTCGCCGTTAGAGTCCACAACACATTATGTAGCTCACTCATTGCGAGAAATTGAGAGTGCGTTACGCGATGTGTTAGAGCCATTAGCAAAACCTGTGGTAAGCAACCCCAATTTGTCTAAGTGTCCAAGCTGCGGGGATAAATTTTCACAATCTAATCAGGCTCCTTCTCATAAAGATGAAATTAGTGCTATTTTGCAAGCACTGGGCATTCCTGAAACAGAGACAGTAGCTCAAACTTGGCTGAAGTTAGCAGGTAGACAAAATGAATATGGTTTGCATGGTCGCGCACATCGTAACGATCTTGGCCCGCCACGTCCACTTGATGAAAGATTCAAACAATTTGGGAGCATCCCGGTTTTGTAAATATCCGAATAAGTGTAAAATAGTTAAAATCAATAAAAGCGTCAAAAAAAGTCGAGAAAAAGAGCCATGACCCCTGAAGAACTAGAGCAGTTGCAATTCTTTTCGGCAGAAATTGCTAAAATTTTGTATAACAATACACCCCCAAGTGAACTGACCAGTCTGGAAAATATTGAAAAACATCTCAGGCAACAATGGCTAGAAAAAGTTGGCCCACAAATCGGTTTTTTTTTATCAAACAAGCAACAGGAACAGAACAAGGACGACCGCGCACAGTAAAAAGCTGTATTGGTGAACTAATAATTACTGAAAAACAGGCCGAAAAATTACAGTTCAAGAAATCTACTCGATTATCTCCATTAT
>NZ_JAUBPS010000016.1:0-101933 GCF_036700865.1 Microcoleus sp. S13C4 | reverse complement strand
TGCATGAAAGGGCCGTAACTCGGAAAGTCTAAAGTAATCCGCCAAGGGCCGTTTTCGGCATCCGCATTTTCTTCGCCGGCGCTGCGAGCGGCTTGAGCTGCTAAACTCAACAAACTCGGTGGCAAACCGTCAATTTCGTCTTTGTTTGTGAGGGTGATGCTGAATGCTTTGGTAGCGTCAAGGACGTGATTAGAAAATTGGGTAGTAATTTCGGCCAATTCTAATTGAATGGCATTAAAACGTTCTTTTTGCTCGCCTTCTAAACCTACGCCGGAGAGTTGGGCGTCTCGGAGAGCGGCTTCGACAATTCGCTTTTGAGCTGACTCTAAGCTGTCCCAATTTTCGCTAGCCCGCAGCGCTTTAAAAGCTTCATAAAGCGGTTTGCTTTGACTGAGCTTGCTCCAAAATTTTACTACTTCCGGCTGCACTGTTTCGTGAGCCGATCGCAGTTCCGGGCTATTTTTCACCCCCATCAAATGTCCGACAATGCTCCAGCTCCAATTTAAACGCTCTCCGAGCCGCTGCAATGGTTCTACTAAGCCGCTCCAAGTCGGCTCGACAGACGATTCTAAGGCAGCTAGCGAGGCTTCTAGTTCGGTCAGCAGTTGGGTGATGGCGGGGACGACGTGCTGTGGTTCGATCGCGTCAAATGGAGGCAATCCTTGACCGATTAGTAACGGGTTATCAGCAATAGTTACGGTTGCAGTCATTGATTTTTCTTGTAACAGGTTGAAAACAGGTGAACTAGACAGATTAGCTTTTAATCTTTTAACACAGTTGTCGAAAAAGTAGGACTCGATCGGGCGTGAGTCGGAGAGTCGGAGAGTGTCTCAGTGTCCGAGGGGAAAAGTATTCCTTCTGACTGATGACTAATGACTGCTGACTAATGACTACTGACGGTTCTCTGCTGTGTGCTGCAACTCCTTGACAACCGTGATTAAGCGCTTGAGGTGAGGTTTGACAACTTCTTGCTGCTCGTGTTCCAAACGGTGGATTTGAGCTTGGACTAGAGACAAATCCGGAGTCGATTGGTGCGCGGGAGCTTGCAGTTGGCTTTGCAAATTGGCCATGACTTTCTGGATTTCCAAAAATCGAGTATTTACTACTTCCCAGTCGTCTCGGGTGATAGAAGTTTCTACCAAGCCTTGCGTCGCGCTTTGCAGTTGCTCTATAGCCTGTTCTACAGCTTGGAGATGCGCCGATTGGTCAACTGATAAATCTTGCAGTTGTGCGCTCACCTGCTGGCGGACATCGAGCACAGCAGACGCCACGATTTCTTGCAAAGAAGCTACCGACTCTCCTAAACTGAGCAACTGCCGCTGGATATCGATCGATTCCTCAAAGCCTTCAGCCCTAGGCATTGCAGCCATTTGCTGGCGCAGCGCTGCAATATCAGCAGACAACTGCTTGCGTAATTTAACAATTACCGTCACCGCCGTTTTTTCGACTTTATTGACAGACTTTTGGACTTGGGTCATTTCCGAATTTTGATGCACCCGCACTTGCTGCTCGAAGCGATACCGATTAGCAACATTCAGCGACAAAGCCAAAGTTAGGGGAGCCACCCCGTAAAAAGCTTGACCCGATACTGCCACCGCCAGGGAACCCACACCAGAGGCTGCCAGAGAGGCGTACTCTGCCAGCTCCAGCCAGTGCCTTTGAGGAAAAGTTGGTCTCAAGTGGTTTGCAACAGAGGGTTTTGGCTTCCGCACGGCTCTTTGGGTCATAGTATTGGCTCGTTGTTGGTAAGGTTGCGAGATTGGGTGGAGCATCGATTTCTATCCTTTTTTAAGTTATATGTTTTAGATTATTTCTTGGCACTCTTCTATTTTTACCTTTGTGAGTAAGTTAAGGATGACTGCCATATTATTATGTATTTGGGAGCCTGTGGCGATCGCGCCCAATTCCGGCTGTTAAAAGGTTCGCCCCAACGCGCCCTCTATTTTACAGGAGTTAGCGCCATCGGGTTCGGGCGATCGACAATAGCTGCCCAGGCTAACCGAACAATGCCTAAGACTATTTTAGATTTTAGATTTTAGATTAAAAGTTAAAAAAATGCGACATACTGAGGGCGAGCGGGATTTGGAGCGTGTCTGGAGTTGCCTTTTTGTTCGCGCATAGGTATAATCTACTCTTTCTCAATTGCCCCTCTCAAATTTACTGCAAAAATTGACCAATGAACTCAGAAAAACCCGGAATTGGCGATCGGATAAAGTCTATTTTCAGTATCGCCATCTTTATCATTCTCGTACTGGGAGTAGGCTTTTTAAGCGTTAATTTTATTTTAGCTATTTATGCAAAACTTTCTTAAAATTAGGACTTACGCATGGGGTTCATAAACCTGGTTTTTTTACAAAAATACTTCGTCGTAGCCAGCAGAATCGGTAAAAAACCCCGTTTCTTTGGTATTTATGCGTCCAGGACTATTTTGGTTATAACCGTTTGATATATTGCTTCACTACAGGTGGCAAAGTGTAAAGACTTTCCTGTTTTTCGATCAAGCAGCGCCGCGATAGAGATTGCAATGCGTTTAGCAAATCGGATGATGATATTTGTCCGTTTTGTAGCAATTTGGCGAAGTTGACTGCCTGGTTTTCTGTCGCCAACAATGACATGACTTGTTTTTCTAGTTCGGAAGTGCGATCGTACTGCTGCTGTAAAACATCTTTCAAATCTTCCGGCAACAATATGGTATCATCTATTTGAAGATTTTCCGAAGGAATTGCAATACATTAACGCTCAAATTCTACCAATTACATTTGAAGGCACTGAGATTTACACAGGTCTTCCCCTGCATCACCCTTGATCCTTTCGATCGCATTCTGGTAGCACAGACGAGGAATCATTCGCTTGTTTTGATTAGTCGTGATGAGGCTTTTGATACTTATCCAATTCGGTGGGTGTGGTGATAAACAAGGCAAAAAGTTTATACTTGCGATCGCCCCTCACACCAAATACCAAACACTGCGATGATTCTACGAGTGGCGATCGCCCATCAAAACTCATAGCGATCGCCGTTACAATCAAAGTATCAATCCTCGTGAGATGCCGCGATGACCATCAAAGAACTCCTCATCCAAGAAATCGATAGCACCCCTAACGAACTGCTTGCAGATCTTCTCAGTTTGGTGCGATCGCTAAAATCCACTCCAAACCCCCAACTTAATAGCTACGAACAACTGCTAGAGCGTATCGACTACCTCGAAGCTATCATCGGCATTCGCAAAGGACTTGAAAGCTTCGATCGAGGTGAAGGTATTCCAGCCGAGAGAGCCATGACAGCGCTACAGCAGCAGTTCAACATTCCTCCTCGTCTATGAGTTATCAACTCCTAATCCAACCACCCGCCTTTCAAGAAATTAAAAACGCCTACCGTTGGATGTGCGATTATCTGAGTGCTGATGCCGCAAATCAGTGGTACTAGGATATCCAAGACGCGATCGCATCCCTGGAACAGTTTCCTTACCGTTGCTCAGTTGCACCCGAAGCTGCCATCATTGGTAGGGAAATTCGACAACTGTGGGTTGGTAAAGGAAGAACCTATCGAATTCTGTTTGTGGTGGAGGGCGATACCGTCGCAATAATACACATTCGTCACCGCCGTCAAGCCCCTCTAGGTACTGAACCGCCAGAGTAATCGCATGAAATAGTCAATCAAGATCGATCGCCCCTAACACCAAATACCAAGCACTGCGATGATTGTACCCAGATCGATCGCCCTTCACACCAAATACCAAATCGATGTCTGCGGTACAATCAAGGTAAAACTCATGATTAATCTTTCAAAAATTAACACCATCAACTGAGTGTGGACTAACTAATGCAAAAACTTGCGAACTTGATATTCGCGACTTTCGGCGATCGCAATTTGCAAATCGCCCATTTTGGCATCCAACTCATCGATTGTGCTTTGTGGCACCGACTTCCACTTCTCCCTAGTTTCCCAGCGAATCAACATCACCACCTCATTTTCTACCGGATCTACCCAAATTTCTTTGCCTAAAAAACCGTCCCAACTTTTTAGTCCCGCCGTCCAAACTTCCTGATCTCGCTGAATAAATTGCTCCCACTTTTCTTGAGGTACTTTAAATTTGAGCCACTCAATTACCATATTATTTCCTATTGGTAAATAGCTAATTAATCGTTGCCTATCGCAATTTTAATTATCAACTCAGTTCCCTCTCCCGGACGCGAAACACAGTGCAACTTACCCCCGTGCTTTTCTACTACTAAATGCTGAGATATTGCTAGACCCAAACCTGTGCTCGTGTCCGGACATTTAGTGGTAAACAAAGGGTCAAAGATGCAGCCGAGGACTTCTTCAGTCATGCCAGGGCCGTTGTCACTAATGGCGATCGCAACTTCGTTTTCCCCTACCACAGAAGTCCGAATCCGAATTTCGGGATTGAATACTTCTGATCTCGATCCGCCGGCAGACAACAAAGACTGACTTTGCATTTTACCATACTTTTCAGGATTTCTCCCCCCTTCTTCCAAAGCGTCGATCGCATTTGTCAACAAGTGCATGAACACTTGGTTTAAGTGTCCTGCATAGCAGTGAACTCGTGGCAAATCCCCGTACTCTTTAACTAGAGAAATTCCCGGCCGTCCCCCTTTAGCTTGCAGGCGATTTTGCAATATCAGCAAAGTGCTGTCCAAACCTTCGTGGATATCAGCAGGCTTCATTTGGGCTTCGTCGGTACGCGAGAACAAGCGGAGCGATCGCACGACATCCCGAATCCTTTCGGAACCGACTTTCATTGAATTTAGCAGTTTTGGCAAGTCTTTTTTGATAAATTCTAAGTCTAATTCCTCCATCAGATATTGAATTTCCGGTGCGGGATTTGGATAATACTTTTGGTAAAGGTCGATCGATCGCAGCAGTTCTTCTATGTAGCCGGTGGCGTGGCTGATATTGCCCGAAATAAAACTAACGGGATTGTTAATTTCGTGCGCTATTCCTGCTACCAACTGCCCCAGAGATGACATCTTTTCTGTTTGAATCAGTTGAGTTTGAGTTTGCTGCAAAACTAAAAGCGTATGCTCCAATCTCGCCGCTTGCTGCCGCAGGCGTTCTTCAGATTCTTGCAAAGCCACAAGAGACTGTTTGCTTTTTGTAATGTCCAATCCCACAAATACCGCCGCCGTACTGTTCTGGTATTTTTGAGCGACAATTAGATAAGTTTTATTTTCTCCTCTGATGTTCGCTGTTACTTCTTGAGATGTCTTCTTTTTATGGTTGGCAAAGAAATCGTATACTAAATCGTTAAATTTGGGACTTGTATCTAAAAAACCTACTTTTTGACCGATAAAAAGTTCGGCCGGCATTTGGTAAGCGCTAGCTAAATGTCGGTTTACTCCCAAGTAGCGCAAATCGGAACTTACCCAAGAAACTAATCCGGGCACGGCGTCCAAAACGGCTTGAAGTTGCTCTTTGGCTTCTAAAAGCGCTGATTCTGCTTGGCGAGCGGAAATGTCGCGGGCGATCGCGCAGCGGTATTCGCAGCCGCCGTATTCTAAATAATTGACTTTAACTTCGACGGGAAAACTGCCGCCGTTTTTGGTTTTGTAAGTGCTTTCAAAAGTGAGGTTGGTTTGCTGCTGGAGTTGAACCCAGTGTTCTCGCCAATCCGATGCTGCCAAATGCGAATCGATGTCGCTAACCCTCATGTTTAGCAGTTCCGATTCCGAGTAGCCGAAAAGATGGCAAGCGGCTTTGTTCACGTAGCAAATTTGACCGTCGGACGTAGTAAAAAAGATTGTATCAGCAGCATTTTCGAGGGCAATTTGAGTTAGTTGTGGTATTGTTTCTAACTGCTTGGTTTTGACCTCGGACTGAAATTTATTAGAGCAATTGGTTGGAGCGGGAGCCTCAGCTATCTTAGATGCAAACAAAATCAAACCGCCGATCGCACCTTCGCTATTTGTCCAAGGCTGAAATACCCATCTTACCGACTCGCTGACAGAGGCGATTGCGGTTTTTCCTGATACAGATGCGATCGAGCGCCCTGCCACAAACTCGCTGTATTCCAAAACTCCCGTCAAACAAGCCTGGGCATTTTGCTCCCAATATTCCGGGAGATTCGGGAACAGTTCCCAATGATATCGGCCGATCGCCCCGCCATCTCCCAAGCCGCAATCTGTTTCCCAGCGACGGGAAACCGACAGATAGCGCATTTCACAATCTACCATTGCCACGGCTTCGGCGGAGCGCTCCACAAACCGCCGAAATCGCTCTTTACTCTGGGACACGGCTGCCTCTGCGGGTTGTTGGGCGATCGGGACATTCCCGTCAACGTACCTTCCCAGTCCCTGACTTTTTTGCTGAACTGGCTTAGTTTGCACGGTTTGGGATTTCCTCCATAGCTGTCAAGTTTGAAAAACTCTGTTTGAGACCAAAAATGCTGTTTTCCCCTGATTTGCTCTCTCGGACGATATCCCTAGAGGGTATCACCCATCATTGATATCATTTTTGATAAGGAGATGTCTATAGGCATTACTATCAACTTAAGACCAAAGCTAGTGCCCGCCTGCTGTTTGATGACTAGGCATAGATCACGGCGACGCCCCCGGAATAGTCGGAGGGGACTGGAGTGAGCTCTTGTCTCCCCCCACTATTCCGGGGCGCAAGAGGGCAGCGACAGTCGGCAAAAAACGAGAGAGAAAAAGGGTTTTAGGCGATTGTTGACACCAAAAGTCTATAGGTACTCAAGAAAATTTCCCCCAAACTTTGATATTCAGAAGAATTCCTAGTGATTGTTGGGTATTTTATACAAGTTCCCAAAAGAATGCAACTGTATGCCCGTGCTCCAAACCATGAGCTTCCTCAGTCATTCCTCATTCTTTAATTGAAAATCCCACATCACACATGGTATTAGATCGTGTAGCCAGTGCGATCGCCACATAGCTGGAGAATGCAAGAGAGCGCTCAAACAAATTTGTGCGTAAATTCACTGGTAAAATCCACTCTTCCTTTGCGTAACATTGCAGGATCTAATCTTTCAGTGGTGTTGCAAGTCATCAAAATTACGAGTTTTTGCTGAAATTGAATGCCGTGTTCGTCGATGACGCTTTGATACAAAGTTCCATCCAGCAAACTCAAAATATGTTCAGTTTTGTTAGTGCGTTGGGCTTCTGCTGTTGAGCGATCTTGAGCCAAATTATCAGCCTCATTGATAATAATACAAATCCGCTCTAAATAACTCGGTGGCACAAAATTTTCCACAGCATCGTGGTCTAAGATAAAAATTACATAACCCAGCGGCACTAAAATTTCCTTTGCTACCGCTTGCGTCCAAGCAGTTTTGCCCGTGCCCGGTTCGCCACTAACCAAAACAGCCAACTGATTTTTATCCAGAATTGCCTGCTGAACTGTATCGGTAAAACTTTGAACCTCCGCAGAAAACGTGCGAATTGGGAACTGGCTGTGAACCTGTCCGACGCGGCTTTTGTACCCGCCCAGAATCACCGCTAAATTATAAGTTGCCTTGCTAACGAGCGGCGCAATATCTTGGCAAATCAGAGTGTAGCAGCGTCTTCCCCTGTCGTAGCTGTCAATTTGCAGCCAGCAGCCGAATCGGGCCCAAGAAGCATAAACAGTACCCAAAACTTCCAAGCGTTCCCAGCTAATAAATCGCTCCGGAGGATAAGAAAAATGTCGCTCCATAAAAGACTGGGTAATTGCATCCGGTTTCCCGAGCAAATCCAGAACTTTGAAAACAGTAATCTCTTGGAGTTTGTTGAGAACGTAGTCGATGGGAATGCTAGCGCGGCTGACCAATTGCACCACAGGCGTTTCGGTAACTAAAACATCTTTGTAGCGGTAATCCGGGTAAACTGGCTGCGGAGTAATGTAATCCCAAAATTCATCAATTTCGTAGCGAGTATTTTCCGAAAATACATTTAAAATATTCGCCCACCAAGTATATTGGTGTCGTCCCATTGCATCGGCAATGTCGCTAGCTGCACCTAAAGTTTTTTGAGCTAGTTCTAAGGGATCGCTAGACGCTAAATGTACCAGGTGTTCCCAATCTAATTGACGGTAAAAAGGTCGCCAACCAGAGCCTAGCAGACCTCTATTTTGAGAATTGTTTTGATGAAAATTGTTTTCGCGATCGCCCATATCTTCCGCACTCATTTGGCAAAACTCCGACTTACTCTTATTTTACAGTTTTTCTGGTACACATTCTACAAAAAAGTCAAAATTATCAACTTATTTTGAGATAAGTGGGCGGCACAAAATCTACTAGCCAAACTTTGTTTTCCGAGCAGTAAAATGTATGACCATCACGTTGCATGGCTACGGCATCTACAGTAAAGACTGCCGGGATACCATGTCTTGCACCTACTTGGCGTGCCGTCTGTATATTCACCGACAAATGAACATGATGCCGTGACATTTTCCTAATTCCTTGACTGAGAATAGACTCCACTGCAGCGCTACCTGTTCCATGATATAAAATATCCGGGGGAACAGCGGGTTCTAACTGCAAGTCAACCTCTACGCTATGTCCTTGGTTGGCACGAATTAGAGTGCCTGTGGAGTCAAAAGAAAAGCGCTGCTTGTCGTTTTGCACGACTACTTCCTTGAGTTCTGCAAGTTGAACAGGAAAGTTATTTTTTTGGCACGCAGCGAGGAGTTCGCTAACAGAAACCCAGCCACCTGGAGCGAGTTCAATGCCGATGCGTGAGGGCGCGTGACGCAGGTGTTTGCTGAGATAGCGGCTGATTTTTACTAATCGAGAATCGTTCATACTTTTACTTTATTTATTTAGTTTTAAAATTACATTTTACAAAATGTCAGTAGCGTGTTATATCATTGATTGGAAGCGGTTTTTTTGAAGCTGTTTGCACTGCCAGAGGACGCTTTAGTGAACCCGCCTCTCCAATTTTTATAAAAAGATTCTAGGAGATAAAAATGCTTTGACGCGCGAATTATAGCGGTAATGTGCGCCCTTAAGCACCTACCGAATTAGGTTCGGCGTCCGAGAATAAAAAAGTGTTTGGTGTGCCATTTTTCACTGGCTTTATATTTTGATAATTCTCAAGAACTGTGCCTTCGGCTGAATGGCTTTTACCTTGGGATAACTCCGCCAAAAATAGCAAAATTGAGATAGCGCCAGTGACATACTGCGTCGGCAAAACCAGCTTCTGCAAGCCACTTGGTCTGCTCTTCCACAGAGGAGGGAATATCTTCTTTTAGATAGTTGTGAAACCAGGCTGCATCGTCTTCTCCGTTAGCTTTCATGTACTGCCGCCACAAGTTTTCGTATTGCTCAGTCAGCCGGGGAGTAGCACCTGTCACAATATCTCGAATTAGCAAGATTCCCCCTGGATTCATCGAGTGGAAAAGTTGGTGAAATAGCTGTTGTTTGCCTGCGCTGTCGAGGTGGTGGATTGCTAAGCCTGAAACTACCAAATCGTAACCGCTGCCGAAATCATCTTCGGCAAAGTTTCCTTGCTGCAAGGTCAGCCTTTCTCGGAAAGCGGACAAGTTAGTTTGGCAAGTTTTCAGCATATTTTGGGCCATATCAAAGGCGAGGACATTTGCTTGAGGAAATGCTGACAAAATCATTGCCGACAGTATGCCTGTCCCCGCGCCTAAATCCAGAACTTTTATGTTAGCATTAGTTTTAAAAGGGATCAACTGGAGTATTACATCGTGCTGCTCGCCATAGCGCGGAATGAGGCGGGGAATTAAACCGTCATAATCAAATGCTCTTTGTTCAAATTGCTCGCGTACAGTGTCTAAATTCACAAACTATTTTCCTCAAGTTGTTAATAGTTGAGTGCGTCAATGCCGTTTGGCGGTTCTATCGTTTGATATTATATTACATTTTATATTACAAAAAACCTACAGACCTGTCAAGATGTAGAAGAAAATAATTTAAAAGAAGTTAAGGACGATCGCCAGACAGGGACTTTGTGCGCCCAAACCCGCCCGTGATTTGGGAACGGTCTAGCCCTGCACATATTGTCTTTCAGTGCAGATGAGACAGAATGCCTCAGACCCGAAAGGCAGCAGAAGACGAGACTTTGGGCCAGCTACCAGGAGTAATTGTGAGAAAAAAATGACGGTTATGATACCCGTTTAAAACAAGAATGCAACTCTAGGCGCGTGTTCCCCATCCGAAATTTATCAGTAATTCCACATAGTAAAATATAAAAGGGAATTAGCAAGCAGCCGATGAGCGGCTAGATAGGAAAAAATCAGTCCTCAGATTGACAAAATTTAGCCCCCTATAAACAAAAATTGAGGTGACTCCCGAGTGGATGTGGTGTATGCCAATTTTTCTGGAAGATGAAGAGATACAAAATATTGCACCCGCCGGCGCGGGAAAGAAAATAGTGATAATGAATCAGGATGCGAGTAGATTAGGTGTCAGCCGTCAGGGGAAGAGAGAAGCAATGGAAATCCAACAACGGAGTAAGGATAAGCGGGATCGCCAGCAACAAAACGCGCCTGATAGCCCAGGTCAAAATTCTACAACAAAAGAACTAGATTCGTTGCTGCAAGAATGTTTAGATTTTAAAAGAGCGATCGACCGATCGGCACTTGCGGTGAGGACTGACGCGCGAGGAATTATCAACTATGTCAGCCAAAGAGTTTGCTCCATCTCCAACTATTCCCACGCCGAACTAATCGGCAGCCACTTCGGCATCCTCCATTCGGAATATAAATCTTCGGAATTAATCAAAAATTTGCTGTTAACTGTTGCCAAAGGTGAAGTTTGGCAAGGAGACATTAAGAATAAAGCTAAGAATGGAACTGATTATTGGGTGTACGCAACAGTAGTTCCGCTGTTAGAATGCAAGGGAAAACCCTGTCAGTATTTGGCGATCGGATTCGACATCACCGATCGCAAAGCCGTTGAAGCCGCCCAAGTCGAAGCCAACCGGGCAAAAGACGAATTTCTGGCGATGGCATCCCATGAACTGCGATCGCCCCTGAGCGCGATTTTGGGATGGGCGCAGCTAGCTCGATCGCGCAATTTCAACGAAGCCACCACCAGCCGCGCTTTGGAAATCATCGAGCGCAACGCCAAATTACAAAACCGACAAATAGACAATCTCCTCGACCTCTCGCGGCTGCTGCGGGGGAAAGTGTGCCTGAACATCAGCCGAGTTCACCTCCCGTCGATCGTCGAATCTGTGATCGATACCCTCCGTCCCGACGCCGAGGCTAAAAACATCTGCATAGAAAAACATTTCGACCCCGGCGTCGATTACATTTTGGCAGATGCAGAACGCTTCCAACAAGTAGTCTGGAACCTCGTTACCAACGCCATCAAATTCACCCCAGAATCGACACCAAACCCAGTTCAAGTGCGCCTCGATCCTAGTCCGTCCGGCGTCTTGATTCGGGTCAGCGACAGCGGTTGCGGCATCGACCCCAAATTTCAGCCACACATCTTTGACTACTTCCGCCCCGCAGACAGCTTCCAGAGCAAGGAACACCACCGGCTGGGGCTGGGGCTCTCAATTGTGCAGCAGTTAGTGGAACTGCACGGGGGAAGTGTTTGGGCTTCGAGTCCCGGTATCGGTCAGGGGGCCACCTTTGGGGTGCTGCTACCGATTGCCAACAAAAATGCAGCCGATGATCGCACTGCTGCGATCGTCCAAAGTGAAAGCAGGCCCGGATCGGTTTCCAAACCCCTAGCGGGAAAGCAAGTCCTGGTGGTGGAAAGCAGCGCCGAGATCCGGAAATTTCTCAAAACTGGCCTGGAAGCATTTGGAGCTCAGGTAACAGCGGTGGGTAGCGCCACCGAAGCGATGGCCGAGTTGCAAAAGTCGCGGCCCGACGTGTTGGTGAGCGATATGACGGTATCGGGAGCAGACGGCTGCGATTTGATCCGCCGCATCAGAGCAATGGAAATGTCCGAGCACAGGGAACTGCTGCCGGCCGTGGCGCTGACCGAAGGCATCGAGGAAGAAGATTCGGCATCGGCGCTGGAGGCGGGGTTTCAGAGGCATTTGTCGAAGCCGGTGGAAGCGAATCAGTTGGTGAGCGCGATCGCCCAATTGGCGGGACTGACTGGATTCGGCGCCGGAGAGTGGGGTTCGGGAAATGTCGGGGCGAGCGGACTCCAGATCCCGCTGCCGGAACCTAAAAGTTCTGACGACAAAAATAATGGGGAACTATTAACCACTGACAGCAGAGAATTACCGCTGTTGCTGGTAGTAGAAGACAACAATTTTTTGGTGGCTTACCTCCAAACTTTATTAACTCCGTACTATCGAGTCGCCGTGGCGAGTGACGGGGTTGAAGGTTTAGAAAAAGCCAAAACTTTGCAGCCAAATTTGATTGTGAGTGACCAAGTTATGCCCAGACAAAACGGACTGGATTTGCTTAAGGAGATTCGGAACACGCCAGAATTAAAATCGACTCCGGTAATCTTTTTGACAGCGCGAGCGGGGATGGAAGCTCGGATCGAAAGTTTGGATGCGGGTGCTGATGATTATATTTCAAAGCCTTTTGACGAGAGGGAATTGCTGGCGAGGGTGAGAAATTTGTTGCGATCGCACTCAGCCGAACAGCAGTTGGCGGAGCTCAACCGTCAGTTGCAGCAGCAGAAAAAGCAGTTAGAAACGGTGAATCGAGCCTTGCACTATTTGGCAACTTACGACAGTTTGACTGAGGTAAGAAACCGCCACTCTTTTAATGAATACCTCGATACGGAATGGCGGCGTTTGGCAAGAGAAGAAGCACCGCTGTCTTTGATTATGTGCGACATTGATTATTTCAAACTTTACAACGACACTTACGGTCACCAAGCGGGGGATGAATGTTTGCGGCAAGTGGCGGCGGTTATCCAACATTCGGTAAAGCGACCGGCAGATTTAGTAGCGCGTTACGGTGGGGAAGAATTTGTAGTAGTTTTGCCGAATACGGATATTGAAGGTGCGACTTGCGTAGCTGAAATGATCGCACAACAGGTGCGGGGTTTGCACATACCTCACGCTAAGTCTGCTGTCAGCGAATACGTGACGCTGAGTTTGGGTGTAGCTTGCTGCATTCCGGCGCCAATATCGCAGCCGGGGGAGCTACTCGCGATCGCCGACGAGTCGCTTTATCGGGCGAAAGAATCTGGGCGCGATCGAGTTTCGGTTGCCGCATTTCAAGGATAATATAATAGTTAAATCAACTTGTATGGTGCGTCTGACATCGATTAGTTTCGATTTAAACAGTTTTTTTGGATCTGACGCACCCTACCAATGTGCTTGAAAACTTGTGCTAATTCAAATTGCTATAAAATAGTTAAAGGATGTCGTGCCATGACAGCAACCTTAGACAAACCACAAGACCAGTGCCTAATTCACTCCGGGATTGATTGGCAACAATTCAAGCTAATCGAGCAGGGGTTTTCTGATTCCCCCGGCATCCGACTTTTTTATTTCAAATGTGAGGTAGAAATGTTGGCAGTTTCGCAAGAACATGAAGTCTTCAGCGGTGTCATCGCCCTGTTGCTGGGCACTTATTTTGTAGAAAAACAAATCGATTTTACTCCCCTAGGAAGCTTTACCCAGGAAGAAGAAGGAAAAGCCTCCGCACAAGTAGATTAATCTTACTTAATTGGCAAAGCATCGGGAGGCATTGCAGACGTCTCGCTCGAAGTTGTATTTACTAGGGGCAACGAAAGCAAGTTGAATCGTTACCAAGCCTTGGGAGTCCCCGAAGTTTGGTTTTGGGAGGATGGAGTATTTGGCCTGTATCATTTGCGATCGCACGGATATGAAAAAATTGACCAAAGCGAAGTTCTGCCCGGTTTAGGCATCAACCTGCTGTCTCGCTGCTTGCTGATGGCTTCTAGGGTTGAAGCAGTTAAGGAGTTTCGGCGCGGGATTTCTGCGGTTTAGAGAGAAAGTGGCTTGGGCGATCGCTCCCGCATTTATAAATATATTGTTAGGATACAAGACTAACCTTTATATTCTTTCATTTGCTGGCGAATGGCTGCCTCAATCTTAGTATCGAAATCCGAATCTCCCACTTTAGTTATGATTAAATTCGAGCGCTTTTTCCGCCTGTCTAAGTAGGCTTGCAGTGCTGCTTTATCCCCGCGATTTTTAAGAAAATAACGCTTTAATTCTCGATCAGACATTGCAGTATAATCTACTTGGCTCATTAAAATACCTCTCCATTTGGAGCAATTTCAATCTCAATTTCCTCGTCATATCCAGCCAATACGAACAAGTTTTTGCTTCTCTCGTCAACACAGACGAGGTGAATAGGTTGCAATGCCAAATATGTCAAGTAATAACTGATTCGATACAAACCCTCTAGCTGCGCGTAGGTAGGCATTCAAACCTAAAACTTTATCGAAACTAACATCTACTGTAGCATTTCTGTCTGCGATCGCACTTTCACCTTCCAAGATAACGTCTGTCAGTGCAGCAAAGAGTTATGGAATTTGGTTTGTGGCTCTTGACAGCCATGTATTACAAATGTAGTATAAAGTTGCGGTAGAAAAGCTCGATCGATCGACACCAGCAAACAAAATTGAGAAAAAACCTATGCAACCCATCCGACAAGGCGACGTAATTCTCACCCCCGTACAGCAAATCGAAGGAGAAAAAAAACCTCACCTAACTCTCGCCGAAGGTGAAGTCACCGGACATTCTCACCAGATTATTGAGGGACAAGCTGAACTGTACGAAAAAGACGGGACTCTGTACTTGCGGGTGCTTTCACCGACAGCTTTATTGAGTCACGAAGAACACCATGCGATCGCAATTCCCGAAGGTAATTGGATGGTGCGAATTCAGCGGGAATATGAGCCGCAAGGTTGGAGGTATGTCGCAGACTAAGGTTAAAAAACTAACGCCTGAACAAGCAGCTTTGATTCCAGTTTATCGGGAAAAGTGGAGAGCGATATCGCTTTCCACTGGGCCGATAAATCGCTCGCAAGCTGCGGAAACAATAAAATCGGCATACAGTGCGATCGGCAAAAAAGCACCGGAAATCATTTTTGTTGATCGCCCCTACGAAGCTGCTGATATAATCCTCAGTCGAGTTGACAATCCCAGCAGCGAACTGCGGAGCGAATTTGAGAGAAAACTTCGCAGCCAGCTAGAAAAACAACTGCGACGTTATTTGGGAAGCCAACTAGAAATCGAACTGCAAAGCCAACTGCAAACTCAACTTTCAGCTCGACTTTATACTCAACTGCAAACGCAAATGTGGGAGGCACACCGCAATTATTTAGCTGGCTTCATAGCAAGCCAATTGCCACCGGAAGAGGTGTTCAATGAGCCGAGTCGAGACTTTTACTGGCAAAGATTAGGAAGAGAACTATTCAGTAATTGCATTCAACCAGTATTGTGGGCTGCTTCTGGCAGTTTATTAGATTTCTGCATTTCGGTTCTAAATTTACCTCATTCCTACGCCAGAAATTGGATAGTTTTTCAATCGATTGTCCGGGATTGCGGCTTGATTTATCCCTATGACAAAGTTTGCATTGTCTGTGAAAAGCCGATCGCACTTTCCGTTGACAGCAACCACCGCTTGCACGCCGAAGGAACACCAGCGGTACAATTTGCCGACGGTGTTTCGATTTACGCCTATCACGGCGTGATTTTACCTGAATGGTACGGTAGGCTGCACCCGCACGAGTGGCAGTCTAAGTGGGTGTTGAAGGAACAGAATGCAGAAATTCGGCGCGCCTTAATTCAGGGAATTGGTTACGATCGCATTTGTCAAGAATTAGCGGTGACAGAATTAGATAGTTGGCAGGAATACACTCTATTAAGCATCGAGTTTGACGATGATTTTGATCAGGTGGGTAATGCAAAGCCAGTTTATTTGTTAAAAATGACTTGTCCAAGTACGGGATTTATTCACGCTTTGCGAGTGCCGCCTGATGTGCGATCCTCTTCGAGGGCTTCGCTAACGGCTCTTGAGGCAATTCGCTGGGTAAATTGGGGAATGGAGCCAGAGGAGTTTTCCGTGCAAACCTGAGTAATACCAATTGTTAAAAGTCACTGAGCCCCGCCCCGGACTTAGGCTAAACCGTTTCCCTACCCGATATCTGTACTTCACTCAACTGAAAACCGCTATATTGACAACAGCCTTAATCCATGAAACACCGATCGACGTTCCCGCAGTGTGCCAGTTCCAAGGGTGGAATGCACCAACCACCGATCGCCCAAAAACTGTTAATAACATGAAGAAGAAGCCCACCCTCGATCGAAGGTGGGCTAAGTTCATGCCAGCTTACCGACAGCTAGGCAATCGGGTCTCTTGGCTGGTAGACGTAAAATATCGGAAAAAGATCCGAACGTCCGAAAAAACTTATCGCCCACCATTAAGCTTCAGTTTACCCAACCGGATCGGGAAAATTGCGCCCGTAGGGATGTTCCCCTGAAATCGGGGAACACTGGGGCTTCAACTTTTCAATAGACTTCTGCAAAAAAGCTCGTCTTGGGCCGGCAGGATGCTCAACCCCCTACTCCGCACAAGAATTAAAATTTTTCGAGAAGTCTCATAATTCTCCTCTTTAACTTTGATTGGCCAACCGATTAGGCATCGTGATCGTGTGCAAAACGACGGAACAGGAAATCTAGGGCGTAGTTCCGCAAATTGTAGTATTCTGGATCTTCCATCATTTGAACCCGATCGCGCGGACGCGGAAACGGAATCTCCAAAACTTCGCCAATTGTCGCCGACGGGCCATTAGTCATCATCACCAGTCGATCGGCCAAAAACAGCGCTTCGTCAATATCGTGAGTAATCATCAACACCGTACAGCGGTGATCGTTCCAGATTTTCAGCAACTCTTCTTGCAATTCCTCCTTAGTAATTGCGTCCAGAGCACCAAAAGGTTCGTCTAAAATCAGCACTTTCGGGCGAATTGCCAAGGCGCGGGCGATCGAAACCCGCTGTTTCATCCCCCCCGAAATTTGTGGCGGTCTTTTCTGGGCAGCTTCCGTCAATCCCACCATCGCCAAATGCTCATTGACGATCGCATTTTTTTCGACCTTCGACTTATTCGGAAATACAGCATTAACAGCTATATAAACATTTTCAAACACCGTCCGCCAAGGCAGCAAAGCGTAACCCTGAAACACCACCATGCGATCGGGGCCCGGCTTCGTAATCCGCTCTCCGTTAATCGACACCGTACCCTGGCTCGGATGGCTAAAACCCGACACCATATTTAACAGTGTTGATTTGCCGCAGCCCGAGTGTCCGATCAGAGCAATAAACTCTCCCTCAGCTACATTCAGATTGACGTTTTCTAAAGCTCTGTAACCGTTTGGATATTCTTTGTAAACATTGTCAATCACCAAAAAAGGTTGGCGGCGGCCTTTTCCCCGCTGGATAGGAGTTTTGGTGTTCGTCTGGTTTGTAGTGGTGTTGAGCATGGGTTTAGGAAATTGTGAGTGGGTGATTCGCAAATAAAGAAGGAAGTTCGGCAACGAGCAATGTACGGGATTTAACGGATGTAACGGAGGTCATGAAGAGGGAATTGATCACTAGCAATTAACAGCTAAAAAGCAACAACTAACAATTAGCAATTACCCTGTTTTTATCCAACTAAAAACCGCTCTAAGCAGCTCTGCGGCCGGAATCGAGTACAACTTCCGCCATCGTGAAATCGCGTTTTATCGCCAGATTGTTGAGATAGCCGATCGGATCGTCAGCATTAAACACCGAGCCGTCAAACAAGCTGAGAGAACCGCGAGTGTAAGTAATATCAGCCATCCCCAGCTCTCGCGCCGCCGTGCTGAACGCACCGACTCGCACCACCCGCTCCAGAATTTCCACCCAGTTGCGGGGGAACACAGTATCGCCCCAGCGCGCCATCTGCACCATGTGCCAGAGTTGTTCGGTGCGGCTTGGGCGGTTCACCCCATCTCCAGAGAACAAGTGGTGGGCGTATTCCCGCATCGGAGAAGTCAGGTTGCAGGCATTAGATTTCGGATCGCCGAGTTGGATGAAACTCTTATCAGTAGCGACGTACTCCCGTCCCGCGACAATTTCCGAAACCTCGGCGGCGTGATTTGGATCGGCGCAATAGTGGCAAGCTTCGAGCAAAGCTTTGACTAAAGCAATGTGAGTGTTGGGATAAGCATTTGCCCAGTCTTCCCGAACCCCCAGAATTTTCGCGGGGTGTCCGGGCCACAGTTCCAAATCTGTCGCCACCGTAAAGCCGACTCCTTCCATCGAGGCCCGCAAGTTCCAAGGTTCGCCGACGCAGAAACCGTCAATAGTGCCGCCCTGCAAGTCAACGATCATCTGAGCCGGTGGGATATTTTTCAGCAACACATCGCGATCCGGGTCAATGCCACCGGAAGCCAGCCAGTAACGCAGCAGCAGGTTGTGCATGGAAGAAGGGTGCACGATCGCCATACGGTGCGTTTGCGCGGGCGTTCTCTGGAGCATTTTTTTAAAGTCGGCCAGAGTGTAGATCCCTTGGTCGTAAAAGCGCCTCGCGAGGGTAATTCCGTTGCCATTGCGGCTCATGGTGAGGGCTGTAACCGTCGGAATCGGCTTCTCTTGGTGGCCTCCCAAGCTCAACCACATCGCCATCCCAGAGGGCATTTGGGCTGCGTCTAAGTAACCGGCGGCGATGCCATCTACGATGCCGCGCCAGCTTGTTTCCCGCACGAGGTGGACTTCATCGAGTCCGTGTTTGGCAAACAAGCCTTTTTCTTTGGCGACGGCTAGGGGAGCGCAGGCGGCTAGGGGGATAAAGCCGAGTTCGAGGTTGACTTTTTCTAGGCCGTGGCGGGCGATCGCGGGTACTTTCCGCGCCCGCAGTTTTTTCACCCGCTTCTGCTGGTTGAGGAAGTAAATCATTTCGCTACGTAGAGCGTAGTAGCTGGGGTGGGAGACGACTTCCATCCGTTTGCGGGGGCGGGGGATGTCTACGTCGAGAATCCCGCCAATCTTCGATTCTGGGCCGTTGGTGAGCATGACGATGCGATCGCTCAGCAACACGGCCTCATCCACATCGTGCGTTACCATCAGGGCGCTGATTTCGTACTCTTGGCAAATTTCCATCAACTTTTCTTGCAAGTTGCCGCGAGTCAAAGCATCCAAAGCGCCGAAGGGTTCGTCTAAGAGTAACAGTTTGGGGCGCAGGGCCAGAGCACGGGCGATCGCCACGCGCTGTTTTTGTCCGCCTGATAGCAATGCAGGCTGTTTCTCTGCGTGGGGAGTTAAGCCCACCATATCGATGTGTTTTTGAATGATTTCGAGGCGTTCGGCTTTGGGTAAGCCACTCATCACCGAGTCTACAGCTAGAGTAATGTTTTCTCTGACCGTCCGCCAAGGTAGCAGCGAATAGTTTTGGAATACTACCATGCGATCGGGGCCTGGCTGGGTGATTCTTTGTCCGTCGATCGTCACCAATCCTTCTGTGGGCAGATCCAAACCTGCGACCATATTTAGTAAGGTAGATTTACCGCAACCGGAGTGTCCGATTAAGGAGATAAATTCGCCTTTTTTAATTTCTAAGTCGATGCCTTTGAGGGCTATGTATGTGCCGCCGTCTGTTAAATTAAATACTTTTCCGACTTGTTCTACTGCAATCAAAACAGACATGATTTTCTTGCCTTTTTTGTAGGTTTGTTATTTTTCTATAGCGGTTCTCAGGAAAGTAAGGTACTCTTCCAATGCCCTGTTTGCCCAATGCCCAAGAACACCTCATGTTACTGAGAAAGGCTATAGATAATGTCGCTTTTAATCGAATCTCGATCCCCCTAAATCCCCCTTAAGAAGGGGGACTTTGATCCATTTCCGGTTCCCCCCTTCTTAAGGGGGGTTAGGGGGGATCTTGGCCTAATCATCAAACAGCAGACTGGTATTACGTTTGACGTGTTTGTTGTCACCAATGGGCAGAGGCTGGGAACGAGTAACAGTCAACATATCTAATTAGCTACTTTCCTTGAGAAGGAGCAATCTTTTGCTGCAACCAAGCCATCATGCGATCGAGCAACAAACCAACAGCCCCGATGTAGACTACAGCTAACAAAATTTCGCTGATGTAGTTTTGCTGGTAAGCATTCCAAATAAAGAAGCCGATACCCGTAATCCCAGACATCACAATTTCCGCTGCAATAATCGCCAGCCAAGCCAAACCGATCGCAATTCTCAATCCGGTAAAGATATAAGGCAGCGCCGACGGGAACAAAATATTGAGATAATATTCCTTCCGAGAAAGTTGCAGCACTTTCGCCACGTTGTTGTAATCGTCGGGAATTTGGCGGACACCTTCAGCCGTGTTGATCAAAATCGGCCAAACTGAGGTAATAAAAATTACGAACAAAGCAGCAGGTTCGTTTTGTTGCAGTGCCGCCAGGGCAATGGGTACCCAAGCCAAAGGTGCCACCATCCGCAAAAACTGGAAAATCGGGTCTAAAGCCTTGTTTAGGAAGGGATTCGTACCTACCACAACTCCCATGCTAATGCCCACAGCGGCCGCGAGAGTGTAGCCTTTTGCTACCCGTTCCAAACTAGCCAAAGTCTGCCAAAATAAGCCGACTCCGTAGGTTTTGGAGTTCATGAAAGGATACATCAACAAAATCCGCGTCCGTTCGTCAGTCCAAACGCTAGTTGGGGGTGGCAACTTGATGATTCCTGTACCCGACAGGAATTGCCAAACTAACAGAAACCCTAAAAGTCCTAAAATTGGCGGCAATATATTTGACGAATTCTTTTTCCAAAACTCGCCCAGCGCTCCTTGGGCATCGACTCCCCTTCTCCGATTCATGCTGACAGCCATCTTGCTAATCTCCTATGTTTCTGCTGTTTTTTTCCAGACTAAGTTATGGGAAGCGATCGACCCCATCACGCTTTTTTAATTGCCAAACTCTTAAGGTAAGTTTCGGGATTTTCAGGGTTGAATTCTTTACCGTCAAAGAACTTCTCAACACCGCGAGTGGATTTTGTAGGAATGTCACCCTCAGAAACTCCGGCTAATTTGGCTGCGGCTTTCCACAAATCTTCGCGGTTGACTTTATCGATAATTGTCTTAGAATCTGCCAAGGTGTTAGTTGGCAAGAAACCCCAGCGCACGCTTTCGGTTAAGAACCACAAATCGTGGCTCTTGTAGGGATAGGAAACGTTGCCGAGGTCGTCTTTCCAGTACAGCGGACTGCTCTTGAAGTCGTTGATGTCTGGTTTGCCGTCGGCCATGACGTACTTGCCTTCATAGGGAGGTATTAAAACTGTCGGATCTACGTCAAAGAAGTTTTTGCCGGAAACAATGGCGACCAATTCGGCACGATTTTCTCGTTTGTCGCACCACTGCTGTGCTTCAATCAGTCCTGCTAGCAAAGCTTCGGTGGCTTTCGGGTGTTTGTCTACCCAGTCGCTGCGAATGGCTAGATATTCCTCGGGGTGATTTTTCCAGATTTCGGCAGTCAGGGCGGACATGAAGCCGATGTTTTCTTTGACAATCCGCAGTGGCCAGGGGTCGCCGGTGCTGAAACCGTCCATGCTTCCGGTTTTCATGTTGGCTACGGTTTGCGCTGACGGTACTGTTAGCAACTCGGCTTCTGTGTCGGGATCGATGCCGTTAGCTGCTAGCCAGTAGCGAATCCACAAGTCTTGATTGGCTTTGGGAAAAGTGTAGGCTGCTTTGAAGGGCGTGCCTGCTTGTTTGAGGCCTTTGATGTAGTCTTGGGCCGCTTGATCTAGTTTAAGTCCGAGGCCTTTGCCTTGGTGTTTGGCCGCGATCGCAATTCCATTTCCCTGAGTGTTCAACTGGGCCAGAACATACATCGGGATTTGGACGCTGTTTTTGGTGATCAGACCTTTACTAATTTGATAAGGCATCGGCATTTGCCACTGGCCGCCGTCAATTCCGCCGCCTGCAGAGCCGATTTCTACGTTATCTCTGGCCGAGCCCCAGTTGGCTTGCTTAGCGACTTTGACATCTACCATGCCGTATTTGGCAAAGAAGCCTTTTTCTTGGGCAATAATTAATGGTGCTGATTCGACGATCGGGATATATCCCAATGTAATTTTAGTGCTTTCAATTCCTTCGACTCTTTTCTCGTTGGCAACAGCCATTACTGAGGTAGCCGCGGGTATTGCGCCGCCAGCACCGGCAGTTGCACCGGGTTCTGGGGGATTTCCCAAACAGCCTTTGAGCAGTATAGAACTGACAGCAGATGCACCTGCTGTAACGATAAATTTACGCCGGGAAAAATTTTCCGAAAATTTGGTCATAGCCTAGCCTCGCTGCAATTCATAATCTTCTGTAACGACATCACTGAAGTTTATCAAGGCGCTTTTTTTCTGTTCGCTAATTGGGTTTAGCTAACTGTTTGGAGCGCAGGTTGGCAGGAGGGAGCAAAAGATTTATCGCTAGTATAAGTCTTTAAACTATCCCTGCAGATTTGACTTTTTTGATTAATATCGATATTTCGATCGGCCGAGTTGTGTGAACTCACTTTTTGCGAGCCCCACGTTTCCTTGGCTTCGTTATTAGCTTACCGTACTCTTGCGGAAATTATGAAACAATTATTAAAATTGATTGATAAGTAAATCTTTTAGGAGTGGGCTAGCGATAAGGAGCCGTTGGGAAGGGCGCTCCGGTTGGCTTATCAAAACTGGTTAAAACCAAGGCTTGGTGGGTAAAGGTTGTAGCGAAGGGCGATCGGGGTTTCTTCAAATCAATTGTCAATAAGCGAAAAATATCGCCACCCTCGCACATTTACTTTGTTAATATATGTCGAGTTTTTTTAATGTAGCAGTTAATTGTAGCCTACAATACAGAAATAATTCCTGTTTAGCAACGTATTCGTTCCCTAAACTGCAACTTTCATTACCTAATTCCCCAGGAGAGGACGGAAACATTACATATATTTGGCTGGCGATTTGTCCGGACGCAACGTTCATTTCTTTGAAGATACATATTATGGAAATAATTTAGCAACGTTAGGATAGCAAGAGGGTAGTACGATGGCTAGTTTTGTACCGATCGAGGATGACGAGGGGAATCAAATCTATATTGAAGTAATACCAACTGGAAGCCAAAGCGGTATTAAACAAACTTCAAAGGATAGTGGAGTTGCTGACAAGCTGACAGCAGACGATTTGAAACGGATGATTCGGCAAGCAGTAATGCCGACTTGTCAAACGTTTGTAGATGTTTGGCAAGAATTGAATCAACCACTGACTGCAGACAGTGCAGAAGTTGAATTTAATGTGGGATTCACAGCCAGTGGAAATGCTGTAATTATGCAAGCTTCTGGACAAGCAAGCTTCAAAGTGAAGGTTAATTGGAAGTTCCAGCCACCTGCCGTCCCTAATATCTCGCAGATGCGAACAAATGAGGATTTTAACGCTAATTTAGATTCGTTAGAATCAGACATTGAAAGAGTAAAAACAGCTAAAAGAAGCTTCCTAGAAAGCCGAACAGACAATCGAGATTTCACTGACAGCGGACAGATTGAGGGACTTAAGAGGAAGCTGAACAACATAACGTTGAATGTTACTGAAAAATTGTATTTACAGTCAAAGAATTGCGATCGCTCACCAAATTGTGATAAAACCATAACTCCCGAACAAGGAGGATGCTGCCGCATTAAAGATCAAGAACCTGTAAAACTATTTCAAAGGATTGAAAAGATTCATGAATACCTACAACAATTTTAACTAACGGTGCTGGTAAGGTGAGATTTTTTTTTTGGGGCTAAGTATTATAAACGGCTTGCTGACAGAGAAAGTATCTCTTGTACAAACTAATTCGATACTTCTCCCTTTCATATCAAATCCGGGTTAGTCACCCCTTTATTTTGTCATTTCGAGAGGAGCGAAGCAATCGCAGAAACCTTGCAACTTGAAAAACACAACGAACAATGACATAAAAACAAATAAAGGGGGTAGTAAACTTGGATTTGGTATCATACAAATCCGAATTTACCACCCCCGTTATTGTCATTGTTCATGCTCGCTCTCGATCGCATAGACTCTGGCTTCAAACGGATGATTTATCAAGGGGAGGCCTAACCCGGATGTGGTATCGCTTGTCTGCGAGCAGATATTTTTGAGATTCTCAGGAACTGCGTAACTGTTTTTCTTATAGAGGTTGCACAGCAAGATTTTAAATTCTTTTGTTTGATAAATATAGGTGTAAATCTTGCTGGAATTTACATTTCGAGCCAGTACATAAGAATTGTTATTATCTAGCACAGCTTTTTTTCGGTTAGGTTCGATCGTTTCTTCTAGAAACTCCCCATAATATTGGATAAAACTGTCTAAATAATTCCCCTCTTTTGAAGTACCTTGATTTTCATAAACTAGGGTCGCATATATATCTGCTAGTAACTTGACGGATTCCTGATAGTATATAAATGAACCCGTTCGTTCGCGGCGACTATTTACTGCAATTTTTTTCGCTGTTTCTGCCACATATTGCAACTTAAGTATAGCCTCATTCCATTTTTGTAAGTCAGAAAAACACCCGCCCATATTGTAGTAAACTTTGATAGTCAATTCTCTATTATCTTGGATTTTTTCAAATTCTTGGAGCGCCTTTTCGCAATCATTAAGGTTAGAATAGGCAATTCCTAAATTATATATTGCTTTTACTCTGTGTGGCGACTGAGAATTTGATGTTATTTTTTGCACAGTATTAATCACTTGTTCGTAATCTTTTTTTTGAAGTAAAATTTGGCTTTTAGCAATTATTAAGCTATCGTCTTTACATTCCTCGATCGCTTGATCGGCTTTAAATAATGCGCTATCGATATTGCCGTCTTTTGTATCTGAATCAATATCCGATACGAGTTCTGTAACTCGATAAGGAGAGCATTTTCCTAAAAAAAACACAAAGTTACTATTTTGCAAGAAAAGCTTTACCCAAAACATTGCCAAAGTTATTAGGGTTAAAACACCGCTCGAGTAAAGCGCAAATTTTATGATATTTAGGGGCCTTATTTTAGACAGGATTTTACTCCGAGCGATCAAAGTGGAAGATGGGATTGCTAATCCACCATTCAAGTCTTCAGAAGCTACAATTAATCCAATGACTTTATATTTGCCTTGTTGATAAACAAATACAGGCGCACCACTTTGACCGCCTTCAATACGTTGAGCATCAGAGAAGGTTTCTAAGCGAATTAGCTTTTGGTCGCCTAGTGCGCCACAGCGAGCAAAGGCAGTAATCTCTCCTCGGATCGGAGCTCCATAGAATTCCTCATTAGAGAAACCAAAGCTTAGAAACTCATCACCAGGGTCAAAATCTTTTCCGAATTCAGCAGCGACAACCACAGCATCTTCAACCTGTAGAAGCGAAAAATCATCTCGCTCTGGATCTCCTTCATAAAGACAAGTCACAGGTTGATCCATAACTCGCACATTTTTCCAACCACCAGCATCTCGTACCACATGGGCGCAAGTCAGCAGATGTGCCTCACGGCTGACAAAAAAGCCAGTCCCGTAAGTTTTTCCATCTTTGTCCTTAATTCTTACAGTTGACTTCTGGACTGCCTCAAAACTCTCACTTCGCTTTCCCATTGCTAACCCCTCGATTTGGCAAAATTCCACTTCTCCTTGTTATTCATCATTCGCCACAAAAAACAGGATTTTTTGTCAAATATGTAGGGGGACTTTTGGGAGCGGAGCAGAGAAACCGGGTTTCTTCAAGAAACCCGGTTTCTAAACACCCGAAATTACTAATCGATCACAGTACCTACAAGTTCGATTAGTTCGGTGGATCAAAGCGGTTGACCCAGAGAGCAACACCGATCGCGGGCAGCGCTACGCCGAAACAAATCAACCACTGCTCCAGATTCATCGGAGCAGTCTCAAATATGCGATTGATAAACGGAGAATTAGCAAAGATGATCGGCCAAATCACCGCCACGACAATTCCCACACCGAATTGTCATCGATTCTCCGCTGTTGACTGGGAGAATGAAGCTAATTGCGGTGTTAGTTCGATCGTCCGTTACAGAAGAGGATTTGTTTAAGGGCAGAAATTCGATCGCCCTGGCCTTCGCGATGCCATTGCCTGCGATCGTTTTTACTTGGAGGCCAGAGGTTTGACAAGCTGGGAGGGCTGCCTGATCAATTCATGACTCAATGCTATCAAGTGCTAGTCTGCTAGCCCAAAACACTGAGCACCCTTTAGACAATTGAATTGAGATTTTGGGCTGCATCGTTCAATTGTTGAGTCCCTACTTTGGTTTGAGTAATACCACTAGCGGTTTCTTTTGCTGCTAGGTTGAGGCTGTTCATCGCCTCCACTACTTGTTTAATAGCAACTGCTTGTTGTTGAGCAGTTAGAGAAATTTGTTGATTGTTCAATACCACATTGTTAACAGCATTTGCTACTTCCGAGAAAGCTGCTGCTGTTTCTTGACTAATTTTGGTTCCTTCTTCTACTGTTTTAGTACCTTCCTTTGTCACCGTTACAGTGGAATTTATCGCATTCTTGATATCCTCGACTAGGCGGTTAATTTTCTCGGCTGATTTCTTACTTTTATCTGCTAGTTTGCGGATTTCTGTGGCTATGACAGTAAAACCTTTGGCGTTTTCGCCCGCCCGGACTGCTTCTACTGAGGCATTCAGTGCCAGCATATTTGTTTGATTGGCTAAATCTGTGACATCAGTAGAGATATTGCCAATCTGATGGGTTTGTTCACTCAATCGCAGAATTTGTGTCGCGATCGCCCCGACATTTTCTTTCAAAATTATCATCGATTCCAGTGTTTGCTCCACTGCTAGGGTTCCCTTTTCAGTTATCTGTAAAGCTTGCCGTGCAGATTCAGCACCAGCTTGGGCTTGCTGGGCTGATTGTTGGGAAGCAGCGCCCAACTCATCCATTGTGATTGTAGTTTGATTTACAGAACTAGATTGCTGTGCGGCTGTGCGTTCTTGCTGTTCAACTGTGGCAGCAATCTCTGTGGAAGAACTAACAATCATAGTGACGGACTGATTCAGTGTCTCTGCAATGCCGGAAGCAATCCACAGAGCGATCGCAATTGCCGTAAGTGCAGCTAAAGCAGTGCTTAAAATCACCACTGTACTCAGGAACTGCAAAGCTTGAATCTGTTTTTTTTCTTGATCGACTAAAACACTTTCCTCGGTGCTTTGAAACTCCTTAGCTATAGCATCAACCTGACGAAGCTTTGGTACAAGTTGGCTCTTCCATAAGTTAATTCCCTCGTCTTTCTTACCTTGGTCAACCAAAGAAAAGGCTTGTTTATAGCCTTTGTCTATCTGATTTTGTAAGACATTCATTTTATCCAGCCGCTGGCGCTGCTGTGGGTTTTGAACCCGCTTGAGTAAATCCTGATAGAAGTGGTCAAAGCTGTTTACCGCTTGATTGTATTCAGTTAAGAAAGTACTATCTTTTGCCAAAAAATACCCACGAGCAGATTTTTGCATACCTGCAAATCCTAGCTGTTGCTCTTTCAAATCTATAACAACAGCATGAGAATTATTTAGCAGTTTTCCTTTTCCTTCTACTTCTTTAGCATTAAAAAAAACTAAAGTAGCTGCTCCAACTGAAAGCAAAATCGGTATGGAATATCCCCACAGGATACGCTCTCTTAATTTTGGGGCTTTGAAGTTAATCATCTTAAATTTTTCCTATATTTAAAAAACAAACAAATTAATCGCCTTCAAAGCAAGGGGAACGGCATATCCGATTAGCCTCCGGTTTCTCAGCTTTAAGTTGGCCCACCTGGCAAGATCTCCTGTTGGGTTAGGTAGCTGAATTATCCGATTCTCAACCATTGACTCAGACTCATTAAGAAAAACCTGAAAAAACTTAATAGGGAGCAAGCTATGCAGGTCAAGCCTTGAGGATTAAGGGTTGTTTTGCCTGCTTCGATTTTGGATAAATCGTGTTTATTCGATTGTAGCGGGAAATGGAAGAACGAAACCCAAACATCGTCAAATTCTCTCCCCCACTCTTCTTCTCTCCCACTATTGATTGGGCTTCAAGTCGATCACATAAATGTTACAACCTAGTTAAGCAACAAAATTTTGAGTTCATGGAAATAGTAGTGACGCTGGTGCTGGGTTCGGTGCTGTTTGTCTGGGGAATGCGGTTCGGGCGGGTGTTAGTTCGATCTGGAGTGACGGCTAATGATTTGTTTAAGGGCAGAAATTCGATCGCCCTGCTGTTTTTGGGTTTTTATATTGCTTTGCTGCTACTGGCTCTAAATCTGCCTCAAATGCCCGCTTTGCCGATCGAGTGGCGCTTTCACGGGATGCAAGTTACTTGGACTTTGCTACGAGTGATGTTGATGGGAGTCTGCGGTATTGGGTTTAGTATAAGTTGGTTGACAGCGCGATCGCAAGTAATCGCGGTAATCTTAATTGGTTGCTTGGGATTGGCAGGATTTACCAGCGCTGAAAACTATTTTATGGCGCCAATTTATGCTGATTTAATAGATAATTTGCAGCCAAACGGTGTATTTCGACAAACATCTAACAGCAGTTGCGCGCCGGCGGCTTTGGCAACAGTGTTAAGGCGTTGGGGAATCGATGCGACGGAATCGAGTGTAGCGCGTTTTGCCGGGACGAGTCGCTTGGGAACTTCTATGCCACAAATAATTGTAGCAGCCAGAGCTTTGGGCGTAAATGCGATCGAACTGGCGCCGACTTGGGAGCAAATTCAGCAAATTAATCGCCCCGGAGTGCTAGCAGTTTGGCTGTTTGACGGCCCTCGGAAGCTACCGCACGCTGTGGCTTTGCTGGGAATGAATGACAGTATTGCTGCAATTGGAGACCCGGCGCGGGGCAGGATTTTCTATTTAGATAGGGCAACTTTTGCCCAGATTTGGCGCGAGGAATACGTGCCGATTTTTCGTTCTGCGGATATCTGGTTAAGTGACAAAAAAGCTAGGGACTATTTGAGTAAATTAGGATATAATAGGGGCGATTTAAAAGCAGATATCGAGCGCTTTCAAACAGATAAAAAATTAAAACTCAGCGGCAAGTTAGACCGGATGACTGAATTAATGTTGAGCGGCAGTTTTTTGCAAGAAGTCCCCAGGTTGGATGGGAAATAGTTATTAAAAATCGTCAACCGCAGAGGCACTCTTGACGCAGAGGGAAGAGTGCCTGGGCAGTTTTTTTAAACAATAGTTGATCCATCCGTTCTTAGCGATCGCAAAAAGTCGAGCGCCCCAGCAGATGAGTGACGAGTGCACCTTCCTAGCATGGCTGCAGGAAATTACCAATGTAACCGTAGGCAGTTGCATCTAATGTGATGCGTTCCTTTCCCATAACCAACGGTTTCTCTGCCAGAAAGTCGGAGAGGGCTGGAAAATCAGCGCAGATTACGTGACTGATTTCTTCATGATTATGACGACCGATTGCTTACATTTTCCTTCTATATTTTTACGGTCGCTCGCAGCTTGGCTACCTCTCACCGTTTTTGACAATGGGGAACAGTTGAACCGCTCCTTTTAGGCTCAGACAGCTTGACTTCCCATCCAGGTAAATTCCACCAATTAACTCGCTTATTCGGCTGAATCCAGAAGTTTAGTTGCGTGATCTTGCCATTCTCAAATCTGAGTGTGGGAAAGGTAGGATAACTGGTATCATCGGTTTCGCGATAAGTGCGTCCCAGGTAATTTAGGCAAGTCGTTAATCCCTCAGTAATTCCCAATTCTTCCACTCCCGTTCCCTTCAATTTGGCATCATCGTAGCTGAAAGAACCGTCGAATGAATTGCCCGCTAACCCGCCTTTAGTAACAGTGATGGTGAAATCGTAGGTTACGGGAACTGCGTAGGCTTGGGTTGCAGTTACAACTGTGCTCAGAAGAGTCGTCGCGATCGCCACCAAGAGTTTTGAAATTGCTTGCACACTCAGCTCCCGAAAAAGAACAACACTATAAATTTCGCTTTCAGCCATCGGACAACTCCTTAACTACGCTTCTCTCGGAAGTGATTTACCGGATATGATATCATAAGTAATCAGTTAAATGCGATCGCAGCAGACTGCAAAGCGAACAAAAATTACCGCCTCTGGTTAATCATGTATACTTTTTTTTGCAGAGACAACCCCAAGAAAAAACACTCGTCTTTAAGCGCCCAGAATTAACTCAGTAGATTGAACAATATTCATTCCCGCCGCCGCAAATTTTTGATAAGCTGCATCTGCTTGTTCCGTAAAATCAACAACACCCGGAACAACCACAGGCGAAGTGCAATCTTCCAGCAAATAAATCTTCTTTGCCAAATTCGGATCTCGCGTCAAAATTTCCGTTAACAAATCATCAATTGTCCAAGCAACGCAGTGACTTTTGGCTTGCCCGGCAATAATTACTGCATCAAAATCGAGCAATTTATCAATAAACTTAGCATTCTTTTCCGCAATCGGATTGCCGTCGAATCCATCTAAAACTTCCGGTCGCAAAACCGAATAGTTTTCTGTTAGCGGATTCCCGCCTTTGATTTCAAAAAGTGCTTGGCTGTTGCGGGCTATAGTATGAAAAAATACTGCTTCTTCCACCGCAGAAACCAGCGCGTGTCCCATGCCACCTAACATTGAGTGATAAGGCCAAATTGTCAGGGGGTATTTCCCATCGTCGCGGAGTTTTTTGACGTAGTGGCAAGCCTGTTTTTCCAGTGCTGAAAAATTAGCCCCACTTATGCTATCGGCGACGGCTGGATTGACTTTCCAAATGCCTTGCTGCACGTCTTCTAAAGTAATTGACGTGGCGGCTGGTAGGGGGTGTTCGCCTGCTTCATTTATCCAAAAGATTGGATGAAAAATTTGCATGGCGGTGTGGGTATCCATTGTCGGCGCAATGGTTGTAATTGCATTTAAATTACGGTAGATAAATTCGCACAGCCGCAGGTTATCTTCGACAGCACCGTTACCGGAACGCCCGCCCACAAATAATTCAAACTCGGGCAAACAAAAGGTATTTTGGGCATCGATTATCATTAAACAAATGCGGTTTGTGTCGCTTGCGGCTGGCTGGATGTTGTGCTGTTTTGCCCAATCTTTCGCTTGGTTGGCACGTTTTTGGTAGGGGACTCGCCAGACTTCACCTAATTTTTTTGGGTCAAAATGTTCGGGGATTGGAAGTTGGGCTTTTGGTGTCATGACAATCGCTTTTAGGGGAGTTTACAGTAATAATTTAAGTTTGGAGTATAATGCTGATAAATATTTGCGGGTGAATCATGGCAAAAGAACGAATCCAAGATTATGCTAGGGTAAAATTTAAACGCATAGTGTTGTTTTTTTCGATCGCCCTTTTGCTCGCTCTCTTAATTGTAGCAACTAGATCTGCCTACGTTCAAGATGTTGTGAGAACTCTGTTAATGCGGATCGAGGAGTTAGGGTGGTGGGGGCCGGTGGCTTTTGTAGCTACTTACAACTTGGCTACAGTGCTGTTTGTACCGGGTTCGGTACTGACGCTGGGAGGGGGGGCGATTTTTGGTTTGTGGTGGGGTTCTGTTTACGTATTTGTGGCGTCGATTTTAGGTGCTGTATTTGCTTTTGCGATCGGGCGCTATTTGTGCCGCGATCGCGTGGTAAAATATATGGAATCTCACCCCAAGTTTAAAGCTCTCGATCGCGCAGTTTCCCAACAAGGATTAAAAATAGTTTTTTTGACTCGTCTTTGTCCTTTATTTCCTTTCAATTTATTGAATTACGCTCTGGGAATTACTCAGGTTTCTTTGAAAGATTACGTGCTGGGTTCCTTTGGCATGATACCGGGTACAATTATGTACGTTTACTCGGGTTCTTTGGTGGGAAATATTGCGGCGCTTGGCGCGATATGTCAGTCAACAAATCCTCAAACAGAAGCAGCCAAATGGTCGCTCAATATCCTCGGTTTTATAGCTACTGTTGCTGTAACTGTTTTTCTCACTAGGATAGCCAGCAAAGCTTTGGAAGAAAGTATTTAATTAGGAGGATTTGCGAATGCCGCAGTCAAAAGTCGATCGCGTAACTGTCCCCCCGATGGACGAACACAACCAGAAATTAGTCTCCTATTTGCATCCGCCAGATTGGGTAAATCCGCAGCCGGCTAGTTCTTATAATTTAGTAGTAATTGGCGCGGGACCCGCTGGATTAATTGTTGCTGCAGGTGCCGCAGGTTTGGGCGCGAAAGTTGCTTTGATTGAAAAACATTTGATGGGCGGCGACTGTTTGAATGTCGGTTGTGTGCCGTCAAAAGCTTTAATTCGCTCGTCCCGCACTGTCGGCGATATTTGGGAAGCAAGTAAATTTGGTGTTAAGGTTTCTGACAGTGTAGAAGTGGATTTTGCCGCTGTGATGGAACGGCTGCGCCGCATCAGGGCGGGAATCAGCGATGTTGATTCTGTTCAACGATATCAGGAGAAATTAGGAGTCGATGTTTTTTTGGGTTCGGGTCGTTTTACTAGCAATAATACAGTAGAAGTTGCAGGTCAAACTCTCCGGTTTAAAAAAGCAGTAATTGCCACAGGTGCAAGGGCGCTACAACCACAAATTCCCGGCTTGCAAGAAGCTGGATATCTGACAAATGAAACTGTATTTAACCTGACAGAAAGACCTCAGCGTTTGGCAGTAATTGGCGCAGGGCCGATCGGCTGCGAATTGGCTCAAGCCTTTCGGCGGCTGGGTTCGGAAGTCGTATTGCTGCACAAAAATGCTCAGATTTTAGATAAGGAAGATGCGGATGGTGCTAAAATCGTGCAGCAGGCTTTTGTAAGCGAAGGAATTCAACTAATACTAGAATCCCAAATAGAGGGCGTTGAGAAAACAAATGCAGGCAAAGTAATTTATTATAAATGTCAAGGTAAGGAAGCATCGGTAACAGTAGATGAAATTATTGTGAGTACAGGGCGATCGCCCAACGTGGAAGGATTGAATCTGGAGGCTGTGGGCGTTGAATACGATACACACACGGGCGTATTTGTCAACGACAATTTGCAAACTACTAATCGCTGCATTTATGCCGCAGGCGATATTTGCATGAAACATAAATTTACTCACGCTGCTGATTTTGCCGCGAGGATGGTGATTCAAAACACTCTATTTTTCGGGCGCAAAAAGCTCAGCGCTTTGACGATACCTTGGTGTACTTACACAAACCCGGAAATTGCGCGCGTCGGAATTGGGGAACACGAGGCTAAGGAAAAAAGCATTGATATCGATACATTTTTAATTCCTTTCAGTCAAGTCGATCGGGCAATTATTGACGGCGAAGAGGAAGGGTTTGTGAAAATTCACGTCAAGAAAGGCAGCGATAAAATATTAGGTGCAACTATTGTAGCCCGACACGCTGGGGATATGATCGGCGAGATTACTTTGGCAATGGTTAACAATATTGGTTTGGGAAAGATTGCTAGCACAATTCACCCGTATCCGACACAAGCTGATGCCATTCGGAAAGCAGGAGATGCTTACAATCGCACTCGTTTGACGCCGTTTGTGAAAAATTTGTTTAATCGCTGGTTGGCTTGGACGCGATAAATTGATATCAAATCTGGCTTGATAAGGCTTTTATGGGCGTTGCTCTGAGCAACTGGCTACAATAAAATTCAGTCTTTGTGGAACAGGCCGGAAAGCCTGTTCATGAAAGAGGTGGAAAATGAAGTGTGTTTTTATGCTTCTGTTTCTGTTTCTGTTTCAAATCCAACACCTTCATACAAAAGTTCGATCGGCAAATCAAACCCAATACTTGATAAAGTGATAATCTCTCCAGCAGTGTAAGAATAGTAAAGCCACATTCTGCCCTCGCCCCGACAGTAACGCTCAACAAAAATCTTTTGTGAATCAATCAAGATATACTCTTGCAAAGTCTGAATTTTCAGGTAACAAGTGAATTTTTCATCCCGATCTTTAGCACTTGTACTGGGAGAAAGAACTTCCACAATTATTTTAGGATTCTGAATGAAATTGCGCGAATTAATGTCTTCTGGATCGCAACTGACTATCACATCAGGGTAGTAGTAACGGCTTTGAAAGTTAACTTGCAATTTCACATCTGACACGTTCATCCGACAGCCTCTGGAACGCAGATGCGGGTACAAGTTCCTGTAAAAGTTGAGTGCAAGATCGTTATGAGGAATTGTACTGCCTGGCATGGCAAAAACTTCGCCGTTGACATATTCGTGGCGAATCTCTTGTTGAGCTTCCCATTCGAGATATTCCTCAACGGTCATTTTTTGGGGTGCTGGGGGAATGGATATCATAACAAAACTTTTTGCAATGTTACTTGGATTGTAGCATTAGGAGTGGGCAAATGGTTGGAAGTTGCGATCGCCCGCGCCAACAAACCCTGCCTTAAAAATCTCCTTCATCTACTTGGAATACCGTCAATCCCAAACCTCTCCACATATCAACAACTTGCTGGCGATCGTCCAAAACAAACTTAATGTTATATTTTCCTGCAATATGCCGCCGATAGAACTCCTCTTTAATAATCGAATCCTTCCTCATATCTCCGGTTTTCCGCATATAAAGACTGGCATAATTAACCTCGTACTGCTGCAACCATTTTTTAGTTTGAGGCTGACAGTCATCTGTGCGGCCAGACACTACAATAATATGGGCGCTGGACTGCCACTTGCGAACAGTATCTAAAACTGGCTGATTGGGTAAATCGCGATCGCACGTCGAAGCATCAAAAGGATTTCTGCCATTGAGAAGCGCTAATGTGCCGTCCATATCGACAATAATTGCATCCGGCAAATCCGGGTTATATTCCGGCAGCCCAACGGGAACCCGCACGTACTTATTGTACATTTTCATGATCACATCTTTGCCCACCGAATTAAGCCTTTTCAAATCCCGTTTAATACATTCCTCAACCGGAACTTGCAAGAAAGAATCATTAACTTCGACGATTGCTTTACCTTTTACCAACTGTTTGATATGCTCGATGTGAGGCCCGAAATTAGTATCATCAACAATGACGTGCTTGCCGCTTTCCAAAGCCATCAAAATAATCGTATCTCTTAACTGCAAAATAAACTTTTCATTTGCCGGCGACCAATGAGAAGCGTGAGCCATTTCTCTGAGCAAATCTTTATTGCTACGCACCCACTTTGCAGGTTCAGACAGCAGCAACTCCCTAGCAAATTGAGATTTTCCCGAAGCAGGTAAACCGACAAGTACAATAACTCTTTTCATGGTAAGTAGAAGGAAGAAGGAAGAAGGAAGAAGGAAGAAGGAAGAAGGAAGAAGGAAGAAGAATCATACAGCAAACTTTTTAGCTGTATCTTAGGTTTAATTAGGTGCATTCCTTTCTTCGATCAGCTAAAATAGAATGTTAATTTTCGTTCGTAGTGAGGACTAAAGTCCTCATTCAAGAACGACTGTAGTCGTTACTACAAACCTAGATGGAGGTAATCTAAACCCAAGAGCTCCTCTATTTTATGGATCGTAACATCACGGAGAGCTTCTTTCACTCCCGCAACTCTTCGGGCACGCAAAGAAAACAAAATCCCGGAATACGGCAAATGCTTCACAGCTAATGCAAAATCTTTCTGAACTTCGATATGTTCATGCTGTCGGTAAGCTTCCTCGATTTCTTCAACCAAAGATTGATATTTGTCCTTAACTTGTTGATACAACTCACTCCACTCAGGAAAATAAGCTAAAAACTCTTCTCCTTCATTAGTTAAAACAATTTCTATCAGGCGGCGGGTCGAAAACCCTTCGCGCAGATGGGAAATCGCGACATATTGCGGAGACTTAACTTTAACTCGGTTGAAGTTAGCGTCGCAGATAATATACCCTTCCGAATTCATCGGATCTAAATGTTGAGCCGCTTCGATAACTTCTTTCCAGCTAGTTAAAGGATAGGATGCTACCAATTCCCAGCCGTATTTATTGGCCCAAAGGCTCGGGTCTGTTTCTAGCAGCGTTTGAGTGTTGCGAACCCCGTGCAGCACAATTTGATTGTTTTTTGGCTGGACAACTATTCTATTGTAAGGCGTCATCAATTCAAAGATAAAACATTGGTCGGTTTCTTCCGGCAATTGATATCCCAATTCTTGCCAAACTTTCCAAAAAAGTTCGGCAAAGCTGAACCCAAAACCATTAACTTCGCCGGCGGCGTCGGGAGTGCCGCTAGATTGCACTCTCCATTCTCCCTTGTAAAAATACAGTACAGTCAGAGAACCGTCGAGTTTTTCATAAACTTTGGCATGACTCCAATCAATTGCAGCGGCGTGAATTTCTCCGTAATTAAAAAATTTGTCGTAGGGATAAGAAACTATCTGCCAATTTTGAGATGAATCTAAAATAATGCCTCGGCACTGCTGGACTATTTTTTCGCCCAGGGGAGATTCTATCTGCGAGTATTTCAGACAGACTAAATCGGGATATTGGCGGTGGCGGGTAACTTTGATATGATAAGTTTCGGACAAAGTTTCCAATCCGTGCTCGCGCAAATACTCTTGCAGTTCCACGATCGACTCCTAAATTGCTCGCCTTCTCTATATTATAGATGACTTCATATTCTGGCAACCTTGTCAAGATAGTCAAAAAACATTTTTCCCGGAAAAGCGAGAGTTAATTGGGTAGTTTGAATTATGGTTGTACATAGGTAAATGCGGTTCGCCGCCCAACCAAACTCTTGGAATATTAAGGGAAAAGACCGTGAAGAAGAAATTATTACTTTTGGCTAGTTCTGCTTGTGTATTGACTGCTTTAGTACCTCCCTCGGTTGTTTTTGGATCTTCGCAATTGTCGCTGCGACAACCGGGAACAACACAAATTGCTCAAGGAGGCACTGCGGTTCCGGTAAGTCAAATTTTGCAAAAATTAAAAGGCAAAACGCAAGTGCCTATTTTTATTCCCAGCAGGATTCCGCTTTCGGGAAAAATGTATTATCCAACTACAGCACAAGCAAACAGCTATAGTATTTCAATCGAGTATAAACCAGATTGCGGCGGTACGACAGTTTGCTCTTTTGGGTCAATTCTAGGTCAAAAAGGCGGGGAGTTTACTACAAAACTAGAAGGGGTAACTAAGACGTTAAAAAATGTCAAACTTGCGGGCGGAGTGAAAGGAGTTTATCATAACGGTTGCGGGGCTTACTGCACAGCAACTCTTCAGTGGAAAACTCAGGGTTTTATGTATACCGTCGCCATTAAGAACGGACGAGAATCGGATTTAATTTTAATAGGAAATTCTGCTATTCAAGCTGGGAAGCGTTAAGTTTAGCAGTCGGGGAGGCACAACTTCTATATGTAGGGTGCGTAAGCGCGCACCTTACCGTTATTGTATGATATATCTTAACTCGCACTCGCCCTTTATAAGATGCTATATTTTTTTGCGCTTACCTACTTCGGGGGAAATCAGGATGAGGGGAAGATGGCTATTTGCGGCGATTTTTGCTTGTATTGTGACTGATTTTACGATTCCCTTCGGGATAGCTTCGCTTCACGCACCTTTGACACCAAACTCAGCGTTAGCAAGGACTGAACTCCCGATTACAGAAATCCGCTGGTTTAATTTTTCCCCTGAAGATAGCTGGCAACCCATACAATTTATTGTACCCGATCGCAACACTGCAAAATCTGCCGGCAGCCGCAAGTTGCGGTTGTACGATGTTCATATTGCCAAAATGTTTGAAATTTCTCATTTTCTGTGCGATCGCGATCGCCCTTCTGAAGGTTACAATTGGTCTTATCAAGCGGAAAATGGCAATATTGAAATGGGACGCTTCAAAATTAGCTGCAATCTCGCCCGTTCCATAGCCACAGCTTACGGCTTAGGCAAACCCGAAATTACAGTGATTCGCCGCAACTTCAACCTGAAAAACGGTAGCCCTTCTTTTGCGCTAGAAAAATACTCGATTCCCACTTTTAACATTGCTAAAAATAGAGTTATGCAGTGGAGGAATTTTGTGCAAAAGTTTTCCCCAATCCCCGATAACTCAGGTACAAACCAAGCTAACAGTAGTTTTCCTGCCAGTACCATCTTTCGGCAAATCAAAGGCAAAACGCGAGTGCCTGTTTTTCTTCCGAGTAGACTGCCTTTATCTGAAATTCAGCAACTTGATTTTGATGTGCAAGCGGGTGCTCACGGTTACATTGTGGCAATGTATTTAGGCAAAGGATGCCGTGCCGGGGCCTGTTATTTCGGCACCATCGAAGCTAAAAGAAATGAACCGTTTTCGCCTCCTTCGCGATTGCCACAGGATACTTACAGAAGCGTGGAATTGGCGGGCGGAATCAGGGGGATTTATTTCAATAATTGCGGTGCTTACTGCACTGCTTTTGTTGAGTGGCAAAGGCTGGGGGTGCTGTACCGAGTCACAAGGAAAAACGCACGGCAGCAAGAAGTTATCCAGATAGCAAATTCTGCACTTCAAGCAGGGCAACGTTAAATTTGGGTGAGAAATGGAAAAGGTACGCGCGAGCCAAGCTATCCAGAAGGCGCTTGCCTTCGGGCACGGTAGAGAATCGATTTTTTTCGCATTAAATATCCCGTTGCTGTACACTTAAAAAGTACCTAAAAAACTAATGAGATGCCTGCGATTAGCGTTGAAGAAGCCCAGCAGAGTCTGCAAGCTATCTTGGAAAAGGTAGCCAAAGGAGAAGAAGTGACAATCCTACAGTCCGGCCAAGTAGTAGCTCGCATAGTTCCGCCACTATCCAAGGAGCAGCGGTTAGCTAGGCGTAAAGCATTCCGAAACTCCATTAATGTCAAGGGCGAGCCCATGAGTGCAACAGTCGTTAGGCTAAGGGAGGAAGCACGGTATTGATTTATATAGATACCAGCGCTCTTGTCCCCTTCTATTTACCAGAAGCTCTCAGCGATGCTGTTGCTGAATTGCTGAGGATTGAAGACACGCCCGCACTAAGTCAATTAGTTGAGGTGGAACTGTTTTCAGCAGTTGCCCGCAAATTGCGAATGAGGGAAATTTCTCCAGAAGAGGCAAGACAAATAGGACTCGATTTTCAAACTGACTTGGATGAAAATTTTTATACTCGCATCCCCTTAGAGCCAATTCATTACAATTTAGCTCGCGATTGGATTAGCCGCTTTGAAGTACCGTTGCGTACCTTAGATGCACTGCATTTAGCAGTAGCAAGTTCTAATCAGTTGCTTTTGGTGACTGGCGATGAGGCTTTGGCTTGCAGTGCTCGGACTTTAGGAATTGAAGTTCAGTTATTGATTGCCGTAGCTGAGAACTAAAAGGTCGTGAAGCGAAGCTATCCCGGAGGGAATCGACTTTTTGGCAAGGAAGCTGCACTTACGCCTCCACCAAAGGTGCATAGCAGGATTTTATATCCTCGTGGGAGATGATTTTAGTTGATGTTTCTGCAGGTTCTAATCCCTTGCGGGCGTTGAGCCAAGGTGTCTCTGATTGCGTCAATCCTGCAAGATGTTTAGCACTTAATTCTCCATAAGCATTCCAAACTTCTTCGAGTACCTCGATTTCATCTTCATCAAATTCTTCTTCAAAATAATTGGGATCTGGAATATCGCTATATTTGTAAGCTTTGTACTCATTCCAAACATCGCGGACAATGGGGCCAGAAACCCAAGCTTCAATATCTTGATCAAATAGCGGCTGGCTTCTAAAGACTAAACTCCAAGCTTGTGCATAATACACGAGCTTTTGCAGTTTCAGCCCAGAAATGGTATCGCCTGCTTCTCGATCGACATGACATAAAAAGTAACGAGCTACGTCAAGAGCACTTTTCATAGTTTTAGGATTTTAGTAATTTGACAAATTCACTTTTGATGCTAAGCTATGTGGTGGCTTTAGAAGTACGATCGCAATTACGATCGCCCTTTTCCCCTCGCCACTACGTTTCTCTCCCCCAATCCCGCAACCTTTGAGCTAATTCTTTCTCGCTGCAGCTAAGCTAACTCCTCATGTCAACCAGGTTCATCCGGCTCGACCCTAGGTAAATCGTACATCGCCCGTAGCCTTTGCTTCGGAATGTCGATCGCCGGGACTGCAAGCGACGCCCAACGCTGGATGGGAAACATCATCAAGACTCAGTGCTACTGGCGCTCAAAACCTGGTATTTCTATTTTATTGCCCGAATTATCCCAACCAGCAATTAAAGTCCCCACCTGCGGTACGCTAGATCAGGTGAATATATTGGCTGATTTCAAGCTATCCTCCGATCGATCTTATGTCCCCAACCACATCTGCCCCTTCCCGAACCGTTCGCATCGGTTCCCGCAAAAGCCAACTCGCCCTCGTGCAAACCCACTGGGTGCAAGAACAGCTACAGAAACACTTCCCGGAACACACTTTTGAAGTCCACACCATGTCAACCCAAGGGGACATAATTCTTGATGTCGCCCTCGCTAAAATTGGCGATAAAGGACTTTTCACCAAAGAATTAGAAACGGGGATGATTAACAATGAAACGGACTTTGCCGTTCATTCCCTCAAAGATTTGCCTACCAATTTGCCCGAAGGTTTAATTTTAGGATGCGTCACCGAACGAGAAAATCCCGCTGACGCCTTAGTAGTTCACTCCAAGCACAAAGACAAGCAACTCGACACCCTCCCAGAAGGTTCAGTAATCGGCACTTCTTCCCTGCGGCGGCTAGCTCAACTTCGGCATCATTTCCCTCATTTTGAATTTAAAGATATTCGCGGCAATCTCAATACTCGACTCGCTAAATTAGATGAGGGCGGTTACGACGCGATTATTTTAGCAGTTGCCGGCCTCGAAAGATTGGGAATGGGCGATCGCATCCACCAAATTATCCCTGCTGAAATCTCCCTTCACGCCGTCGGACAAGGTGCTTTGGGCATCGAATGCCGCGCCGGAGACACAGAAATCATGGCAGTGATTAAAGCTCTCGAACACTTGGAAACCGCCCAAAGATGTTATGCCGAACGCGCATTTCTGCGAGAATTAGAAGGCGGCTGTCAAGTGCCAATCGGCGTCAATACCAAAATAGAAAACGGTCAATTAACCTTAACCGGAATGGTATCGAGTCTCGACGGCAAGCGATTCGTCAAAGATAGTGTTTCCGGCGCCGCCGAGACTGCTGAAATGATCGGAATTGACCTCGCTCACCGCCTGCGCCAACAGGGTGCTAGTGAAATTTTGGAGGAAATATTTGTCCAAGTTCAACGTGGTTCCTAAAACCGATCCGCATCTCTTTGTCAATGCTTTTAGACGCGATATATCGCCTTTTGTAAAATAAAAGTAACAGGCGGTTTGCTTTGGCTTTCACGGGTAGAGTAGCAGTCTGATTGTAGATTTTTGAGGGGATTTTAGGTAGGACTTGCGTGATGGATTTCAAAAATATCTGACTAACTTAGGACGCTCCGCAGGGGTGTTAAGCAACCCGGTTTCTGATGTAAGTCTCGCTGTATAGCCCAAGATTTATGGTAAAAACCGGTTTTTTTCGTAAGTCCTATAATTCTTAACATCCCCATCCCCAATCTATAATCAAACATCCAAAATTAATCAGCAATTTATTTCAGGTAAAGGCCCAATATGAGCGCTAGAGAAATTCAATTAAAGCTGGAATTGAAAAAGGTTCAGCAACTCTATAGCAAAATGCAGGCAGACCAACAAGCTTTGCAGAAGCAATTGAAAGAGTTCAAAACTCAAGCAGGAAATTTTTCGGATGTAGTCGAGCAAGTCTTGCCGTCCGTAGTGTCAATTTACGTCATGGATTGGGATACAGAAGAAGAGATATCTTCAGGAAGCGGGTTCTTTGTATCGCCGGACATAATTGTCACGAACTATCACGTTGTAGAAGATATTGCCGATCAAGATTACTTCTATGAGGAAGATGAAATCGAACAGGTTTTAGTCGAAACTCACGACGGAAAATTGAGATTGGCAGAGGTGGTGTTTACTGGTAACACTGAAGAAGATTTAGCATTACTCTTAATTAGCGATTTTACCTTCGACCCGAACACAGGGGAACAAGTGGACTCTCCCCAAGAATATCCTCCTCTAGAGTTGTCTTTTGATGTGAAAGTGGGAGATAGAGTAATTGCTGTGGGCAATCCTTTGGGGCAGTTTGCTTCAACTGTAACTCAAGGTATTGTGAGTGCAATTCGCGAACCCGAGGAATATGAAGAAGGCGGTGACGACGAAGATGAGGTGGGTGAGGTGAAGGTGTTGCAAACTGATGCGGCGATTAATCCTGGAAATTCCGGGGGGCCACTGATTAATATGGCAGGTCAAGTGGTTGGGGTGAATACGTGGGGATGGGAAGATGCTGATAATATTAATTTGGCGATCGCCTCTGAAGCTTTGGATGATTTTCTAGCGGGATTTGAGGAGACTTTTGAGGACAATTCTCAGAATTAGTCTGGGGTTATCTGGGAGCATCTCATATTTGTAAAAACACTTCCTCTGGCTCCTTCCTTCTTCTTCTTTCCTCCTGCTTCCTGCCTCAAAACTCCAATTTCTAGCTGGGCTGCTTTCATTAAGATGCTCCCGTTGTCCGTAATATGTGATTCGGGCGTGGGCGAAGCCCTCGAAGAGGATCGCTCTTTTTCTCAGAGGGGATGAAAAAGGCGATCGCTATTTCCTTAATTACATACTGATGGCTTTGCGGGCAGTTTTACTAATGCGTAAAAATGACCAAAGTTCATACATTTTTTGATGTTTACCGTTCCTCAGAAAGTGACAGATAAATTTGATTAGAGCGTGAAAATTATCGCGGGAGGGGAGTACGAGCGATCGCACTTTCATCCCCCGCCACTGTTACCTCAAAAAGCGCTTGCTATCTTTTTTATTGAAGATGAACCGACGCCGATCTGAGAATAGGGATAGAAAATTATTTATTTGGCACGATCACGTTAATATTGTGACGCTCCCCATTTAAACTTAATTTAGACTAACAATCTCAAGGAACACAAAAAAATAATGCGTATTTTATTTGTATCCGCCGAAGCAGCACCCCTCGCAAAAGTGGGCGGTATGGGCGATGTCGTCGGCGCTTTGCCTAAATTTCTGCGGCGCATGGGACACGATGTCCGCATCTTCATGCCCTACTACGGTTTCATCTCCGACAAAATGGACGTTCCCAAAAAACCTGTTTGGGATGGGGCGGCCATGTTTCAAAGCTTCTCGGTGTTTGAAACTGTTTTGCCGGGAACCGATGTACCTTTATACTTAATGCAACATCCATCTTTCTTGCCGCGCCGCGTTTACGGCGGTTTAGATGAAGATTGGAGGTTCACTTTCTTTGCCAATGCTGCGGCTGAATTTGCCTGGAATCACTGGAAGCCCCAAATTATCCACTGTCACGACTGGCATACGGGGATGATACCTGTTTGGATGAGCCAAGATCCTGATATCAGCACAGTTTTTACTATTCACAATTTAGCTTATCAAGGGCCGTGGCGCTGGCGTTTGGAGCAGATGACTTGGTGTCCTTGGTATATGCAAGGTCACAATACAATGGCTGCCGCAGTACAGTTTGCCGATCGAGTAAATACAGTTTCACCCACTTACGCCGAGCAAATCAAAACCCCAGCTTATGGGGAAAGTTTGGAAGGCCTGCTGTCTTACATCGGTGGCAAAGTATCAGGCATTTTGAACGGAATTGATACAGAATCTTACAACCCCGCCACTGACAAGTACCTCCATCAACAATTTAGTGTTGATACTATTGAAAAGCGCCCCGCTAATAAAATTGCGCTGCAAGAAGAAGTCGGTTTAGAAGTAAATAAAAATGCTTTTTTGATCGGCATGGTGACGCGGCTGGTAGAACAGAAGGGATTAGATTTGATAATTCAAATGCTCGATCTGTTCATGGCCTATACCGACTCTCAATTTATTGTACTCGGAACGGGCGATCGCTACTACGAAACCCAACTCTGGCAAATGACAGCCCGCTATCCCGGTCGGATGTCCACCCAACTACTCTACAACGAGGCCCTTTCCCGGCGCGTTTACGCAGGCTGCGACAGCTTCCTGATGCCCAGCCGTTTTGAGCCCTGCGGCATCAGCCAAATGCTCGCCCTCCGCTACGGGTGCGTGCCAATGGTTCGCCGCACCGGCGGTTTAGTCGATACCGTTTCCCACAACAACCCGATCGACAATACTGGTACCGGTTACTGTTTCGATCGCTACGAACCCCTCGACTTGTTCACCTGCATGATCAGAACTTGGGAAGGTTTCCGCTACAAAGATAAGTGGAGAGAACTGCAACAGCGCGGCATGAGAGAAGATTTTAGCTGGGATATTTCGGCCCGGAAATACATCAACTTGTACAGCGATATTTTGGGACTGCCACCCGAAGGAATCGCACCGGAACAAGAGCCAGAATTGATCGTTGGCAAGGGTTAATTTTAGTAAGGTGCGTCACTCGCTGTTTGATTCAAGTGAATCGAAGGGCGATCGGCTGACGCACCCTAAAGCTTAGTCCCCAGTCGGTTTTTGATTCAATTTAATCAATCGATTGACTAATAACTACTGACAAATTAATCAACAAATAAATCGAGAGGTAAATGACCGTAAGTGCCACTAACTCCACCTTCTGAGGAAGATTGACACGAAATCAAAACGCCCCGGTAAGTTCCGGGATAGCCGTCAACATAATACGACCCCTTCAAAGTATTAAACTTAATATAAACCGAACCCGCAAAGGTCGAGACAGCATTGGGATCTAAAACAGCTTGATATCCCAAAGCTTTCAAATAAGCTTCTAAAGCTAAAAACCCCTCATCCGTCGAAGAAGCGCACACTCCCAACATTTGATAATCCGACAAACTGGCTACCAGCAAAATCGCTTGACGGAGGGCCTGTTTTTCCAGCGACGATGCTACAGATTGCATATCCAGACAAGTGAAATCTTTGAGGATTTCCTGTGCTTCTTCAACAGTTAGGGTAGTCGGGTTTTGAGTAGACATGAATTGCTCTGATATTTCCCAAAATTACGATCAACAATCGGGCACTCGTCAACGAATTTCTGTCATTGCAACCCTCAAGCGACGGCGGTAACACTTACGCAAGTCTTGATTATAGCCCATTGTGTGCTCTGGCCATCAATTTGGGCGATCGTCTTCAATGGCTTGGCCAACGCCGGAATCGCACAAAAAACCTAGTAGTTTTTACCCCAGTTTTCAAGTTTAGATCAGTCCGCGTTTTTTCAGCTTTGCTAGCGCATCTTCGGCGGCATTTTTTTCGGCATCTTGTTTGCGACGACCCCTGCCAACACCGTACATTTTACCGCTGACATACACTTCAGCAGTGAACTCTTTGGCATGATCCGGGCCTTCCTCATCAATGATTGAATATTCGGGGTTTTGACCGAATTTTGCCAGAGCCCACTCCTGAAATCGATTTTTAGAGTCTACAAGGTTTTTTGGCCCAGCATCGGACTCAGGGTAAACCATACTCTCAGCAACTGGAATAAACAGCTTTTGAACAAAGCAGCGGACAGATTTCATGGTTGAGTCGAGATAGTACGCACCAATAATCGCTTCAAAAGTATCGCAAAGCAAAGAGGGATTTTGGCGACCTTTATCTTTTTCAGCCCCTTTTCCCAGGCGCATTAACTTGCCTATACCTAGTTGCTCAGCAAACTTTGCTAGCTGATCCTGATCGACTAATCCAGAACGCAAGCGAGTTAATTGAGCTTCGCTAAAATCTTCATAGCGCTTGTACAAGATTTCACCGACTAGATAACCTAGCAGGGCGTCGCCGAGGAATTCTAGTCGCTCATTGTGTTCGCCTGCTTCTGGGTGTTCGTTGACGTAGGAGCGGTGAGTGAGCGCGCGACTTAAAAGTGATTCATTTTTAAATTTTGGAAGTTTGGGAAATTTTGGAATTTGTGGCATTTTTGTTTGTTTAGTTATTCAGCAAATCAATTGTAGGGAAAAAGTCTTTACATTAGCTCTATTTTTTTCAGTGCAGCTTCAGCAGCCAGCTTTTCAGCGTCTTTTTTACTGCTAGCTGTAGCTTGACCGTACAGCTTATCATTCACCCGCAGTTCAACAGTAAATTCTTTAGCATGACTAGGGCCAGCCTCATTAATTGTGATGTATTGAGGTGGAATTGACCCGATATTGCGATGTACCCATTCCTGAAACCGATTTTTTGAATCTACAAGGTGTTTGGAATCGATATCAGGCGTAAGAGACAAGAAGTTTTCAACTACTGAAGTAAACAGCGGCTCTACAAACTCACGGACAGCCTCAATACCAGAATCGAGAAAGTACGCGCCGATAACAGCTTCAAAAGTATTACTAAGCAGCGTGTTCTTTGTTCTTCCTCCACTTGTTACTTCACCTTTGCTTAACCGCATCCATTTGCCAATGTCTAACTCGATCGCAAACTTCGCTAACTGTGCCTTATCTACTAACGCAGAACGTATGCAAGTCAGTTCACCCTCACTTTTATTTGAATAATCACGATAGAGATACTCAGCGCTCAGGAAAGTTAACAAGGCATCACCAAGAAACTCTAGTAGCTCGTTGTCTTCACTTACTTCTTTCGGATTTTCAAAAAGAAAGGATCTGTGAGTAAGTGCCTGGTTTAACAAAGAAGCATCCTGAAAATTTAGTGTTTCTAGTAATTCTGCTAAACTTGCTCTAAAGCGAGATTCTTCAGCAGAAGAACTTCGAGTCTCGTGACGAGTTTGCTCTTGAGCAAGAAGTCGCATGACATCTTGTTTTTGCTTTTCTAATTCTTTAATATCTGCATCTGAGGCAGATATAGCTTTAAGTAGTTTGGCAATACTGCCGAGAGCGCGATAGGTGTCTTCACTAGAAAATGAGGAATTGTGCGCCCAATTATTGCGAACTTCTATAAGTTCAATCACTAGAGCATTTTCAAAAGGAGTTAGATGCTTTTTGAAGACATTATCCCACTGCTTGGACATGACTGATAACAGGGTCAAAACATCTTCACGCAGAATATTATCTATTATTTTTCTTTTGGGTATTTTATTGTTTACTAAGCAATCTTGAGCCTTTGCCAGCCAGCGCTCGCCGTAAAATGCTTGCATTTGCTGTTCCACATAAGGGTACAATCTCTGACATAGAAATTTTAAAGCATTGCCAACTCGTTCGTTATTGTTCATGGCCATCTTTGTTATTTCCTTCTCTCGATTGCTTAGGGAATATTATGGTTTTTTATTTCTGGGTAAAACCCGGTTTATTTGAAAAACCGGGGTGTTGAATTGAGATGTTACCTATAAACAATTACCCCTTACCCAGTTGGGAGGGTAGAGACTGTTTCCGCGAGACTGGTTGCATGAAAGACAAGCAAGTCGTAGGTTTTCTAGACAGTCAGATCCACCGAGACTTTTGGGGCGCAAATGTTCTATAGTCAGTTGATTTTTTGGGAGACATTTACCACACCACCAACAGTTATGACCATAATCATCGATAAGTTTTTGCTTCTTGTTATGCTTCTGCTTTGGATTCATTTCGGTTTCCTTTTGCTTGTTGTTTACAACAGCATTGAAACATCAGTTATCCAGCACATAAGGAATGTTGCTTAGGGATTGGCAAGAGATGAATATTCCCAAACAAATAAGATTTAAAAGTAGGGATTAATGCTACTTCTAATTTACTTATCTTATATGGATAATTTTCTGTCGGAAAATTCATAAATGAGAACAACTCACACTAAGCAAACACTTTTCAGGTGACGCTAGGTGTGAGCTGATGTCTCATCTACCGTATATGTAAATATTCTTATATGTATACATCTATATGAGATTAATAGACAACTGCAATAGATATTTAGATAAATACTTAGCAATGTTATTTACTAATCACATATTGAAGCATATGTGTAAGAAAATATACATATACGATAGGTGAGACAGCAGCCCACGCTCCGCACTGGAATTTTGATGATCCAATGATTTCCCTCAAGCGTAGCAGACAGCGAAGCTCGATGTCAATCTCTCCCCCTCCCCTAGCGAGCCCCTCTCCCTGCAAGCCCATCCCGCTTATCTCCGGCAGTTGAACAGTAAATGTAAAAATATGTTGCAAAGTTTCTATTGCTGTGTTAAGTTTAGTTACATAAGGTTGAAATTAAACGAGGTTTCTGGTCATGGAAAACAAAGACGCAAAAGTTGGCTTTACTGAGTTTGCTGAAACCTGGAACGGTCGTTTGGCAATGTTGGGCTTCGTTATCGGCTTAGCTACGGAATTCCTCACCGGTCAAGGCATTCTCTCTCAAATCGGTTTGATGTAATCAGCTTAACTGCATACAATAGCTGAAATTCCGGCGATCGACCCCTTCACAAGTGCAAAAGCCCCCCCGCTAATAAGTCCCCTTCACTTCACACGGAAGGGGGCTTTTGCATTTTCTATCAAAAAATCCAACCGATAGCACAATCAAAAATCTTTTCCGTCTCCATATTTATCGCGAGACTAACGAGACTAACTCCAGCAAACTAAGCCCTTCCTACCGCATCCAACATTCTCAATTTAGGAGTCAAAGCAGGAAGCTTTACCAAGCCGTCTCGTTTGTGAGTTCCCGCAGTGTTACCTAAAATCATCTCCGACAGATCCGGCATTTCCTGCCAGCAGTGCGAGCAGAACCAATAAACGCGATTGTGGCGAGCGTGGCGGAGCAATTTAGAGGAGCAACAAGGGCAACTATTCATGATATTTTAAACCTTTTTTAAGATAATGCAGCGATAACCGAATCATTACAAAGATTGACGAGTGCCGGTGCATCTCCACTCCAGACACAACAATAAAAAATCTCTTTCACTCACAACTTTGAGCGTCTCGCAAGTAGCACTTTTGGAGGCTCAACAGCAACACCACAATCAGAAGCTGAACGCTCCAAGGAGCCCAAGAGAAACCCCAAATAAAACAACCCAGTCCAGCCCAAGCCACAAGAACAAAAATATCTTGAGAGGTTTGCCAGTAAATCCAGACTGCTGCCAGAGAAACTATTAGTAGCAAAATGTAAGCTGAGGGCATAGTCGTCTTCTCCCAATGTGTCTGCCAACAGTCAGGAGCGATCCCTGACCATGTGCTTAAACTTAAAACTAAAACCTGAAGAACTTATGAAGACGAGTGAGTTGTTACAAAAAGTAAAATAATCCTGCTAGCTTATATTTTTTCGATAAATCAGTAGGAATACTGAGATTATGGCTGAGGCCGAATCCGCTTAAATGAACGCTCTAGAAATAGGGACTTAGGCATCACCTATTTGTGTCAATTTCACCTCAAAGAGCGGCAGGGTTGAAACGCCTCTGCCGGACTGCGGTTTTTAGTTTTAAGCTGACAGGACAAAAGGCACAGCCCCTAAGTCCCCACAGATATGCCGAGCGATCGACCTGATTCTAGCTGAGGCACAATACAAAAGAAACCAAGTTTTTTTAGCTCTCTTTGCCTGCAAAACTACTGCTTGAAAAGCTGCACAATTCAATGCCGGCGATCGATCTATTCTTGCTCCCAGCCCAAAGCTTCAGCGACCTGAGCCGCCAAAAACATCGGTTCAAAAGGCTTAGCAATCACGCTCACAACCCCTAAATCCGCGAACATCCGCCTGTCCCCAGCGAGAGCCTTAGCCGTCAATAAAATTACCGGAATGTGCTGCGTAGCATTATTAGCTTGTAACTGTAGAAAAGTAGTAGGCCCGTCTTGGTCGGGCATCATCACGTCCAACAGAATAGCATCAGGCTGTTCGGCAAGAGCCTTAGCAACACCCTCGCGGCCCGAACTCGCTGTCAGGACTTCCCAGCCCCCCACCACCTCAAGACTGACTTGAGCCACTTCCCGAATATCTTCCGCATCGTCAATAACCAAGATGCGCTTGGCAGTCAAAATTAACATTTTTTTAGGAATGAGAACTGATCACAGACTAGAGGCGAAATGTGAATATTTTGTAAAGCAAATTATCTTACCCGATCGGACTTTACAGTAAATTTTCAAAACTGTATAGCAGATGTTGAAGGCCCTTCGCCTCCCGGAGGCTTCGTGAGCGGGTAAAAAGAAGGAAAAAAGAACACCTCCGTTGCCATCGACCGCCTGGGTTTCAACAATTAAGAACATCCTAACCCTCGGGCGCGGTTGCTGTAAAATTTCCCCCCCAAAAAAAGCCACTTTTCTACCTCAAATCGCGATTTTTGCCCGCAGTCCCCGAACGGCATAAAAGGCTGAGATTGTTTCTCGATGACTCTCACGAACAATCGACAGAAAATCACTAACTTTGGGTACACCTGATCAGTAGAAATTAACTTTCAGTTGCAAGCCCCTCCCTTAAAACTGGCAGAGTTAAGAAAAAAGTGCTGCCTTCCCCCAAAACGCTTTCCACCCACATCCGGCCCCCGTGCTGCTGCACGATACTGCGACAAATAGCCAGCCCCAAACCAGTACCTCCCTTCTGACGAGAATCAGAAGCATCAACCTGTTGAAAGCGTTCAAAGACCATCTCCAGTTTGTCTGGCGGAATACCTCGCCCTTGGTCTTTCACAGCAATCACGATGTACGACGAGCTCGTCCCTGGCAAGTGCGGAGGCGCGGCGGCAGGCTTAGGAGACAACAAAGACGGGGACGACACCGGCTTGTACCCTGCTTTTTCTGGCACATCCGGATTGTGGGTCAACTCCCCGCTCAGCCAAACCGTAGCCCCGGAGGGAGAAAATTTAATAGCATTACTGAGCAAATTTGTCAAGGCTTGAATTAGCCGATCGGGAACAGCTTGCAATTGCGCCCCCACAGGCTTCACCGACAGAGTAACTCCCGCCTGCTGAGCCATTCCCTGCATCTCGTCAGCCGCCTGCAACATCAGCTCAGCCATATTACAAGTTTGTTTGATAGCAGTGCTGTAACTCGACTCCATCCGCTCTAAATCTAGGATGTCATTGACCAAGCGCACCAAACGGTCAGTGTTAGTGACAGCAATCTCCAGCATCCGCTTAGCTTTCTGGGGGTAAGCGTCAAGCAGACCGCTGTTGAGGAGACCGAGGGCGCCGTGAATTGAGGTCATGGGCGTCCGCAGTTCGTGGCTGACAACAGAGATGAATTCATCTTTCATGCGCTCGACGGCAAGCCGATCGGTGATATCCTTAAAAGTCACCACAGCTCCAATAATTTCGCCTTCTTCTCGCATCGGAGCAACAACGTACTCAACCGGAAAACTGCTGCCGTCTCGCCGCCAAAAAACCTCATCGGTGACGCGCCGGGCCTCTCCGTCTTCCAAGGTGGCTAAAATTTGAGAACTTACCCGCTGAGACAGCAGTTTGCCCGCCTGCGGTGCTGCGCAGTGTGGAACCCGTTCAGAGCCTGAATTGATGTCTGTTGCAGGTGAGAGTTGCTTGATCCCCTTTGAGCCTTCTTCCTGTGAACGGTGTAAGCTTTCATAGAGTGGTCGATCGATCAATTGCTTTGATTCACACCCAGCCATTCTCACCGCCGCAGGATTGACAAAAGTTACTTTTCCCTCTTTGTTCAACCCACAAATTCCTTCTCCTGCGGAGAACAAAATCATTTCTGTTTGGTGGCGGAGTTGTTCAAAGGCTTTTTCGACTCGCTTGCTGTCGCTGATGTCGCGAGAGATGGTGGAAACGCCCGTTACCGCTCCAGTGGCGTCTTTAATCGGAGAAATCGTCAGGGACACATCTATGTGTTGGCCGTCTTTCCGCAAGTGCACGGTTTCGTAATGGTCGATGGTGGCTCCAGCCCTAATATTTTCCAATATTTGGGGCATTTCCTTGGGGCGTTCCGGTATTGCTAAAATCTCGATCGACTGCCCCTTGATTTCCGCCGCACAGTAGCCGTAAATCTTCTCGGCTCCTGCATTCCAGCTCTGAATGGTCCCGGCGAGGGTTTTGCCCACGATGCCGTCGTCGGAAGACTCGACAATCGACGCCAAGCGCACGAGTTCGTCTCTAGTTTGCTTGTGTTGAGTAATGTCACGACCCAAAATCACTATACTTTTGCGTCTGCCGTCGGGGTGAAATACAGGTACTTTAATCACATCGTAGATTTTCACAGTACCGTTTGAGCGAGGAATCACTTCTTCTCCCCTAGAAAGTTCACCTTTTTCCCACGCTTCTTGATCGCTCACCTCGCACGCCTGTAGCGCCTCTCGGTAAAAACTGCTGAGTTCTCCTAGCTGAGAATCTTTGAGGCCGCGGTAGTCTATCTTTTCTAGCTCAAACATTTCCAATATCGCTTGATTTGCCTCCTGCCACCTGCCCTCGCCATCTTTGAAGCAGACAATATCTGGCATGGCATTGATCAGCGAGTCAAGATAGGAGTTTTCTCGCAGTGCAGTTTCTACCTCCGCCCGCTTGGCGATTTCCCGTTGCAGGTTTTCGTTTGCCGTTTGCACCGAGTTGATTAACAAACTTTCTGTAAAAGTCTGTTCTTTAATTACTTCCTGAAGTCTGTGGAGTTCTACCGACAGCCGCCTGCGGGCCAACAAATTCTCTACCCGCAAGTGCAGTTGGGCAGGTTCTGCGGGACTTACTATCAAATCGTCTATTCTTCCTTCGAGTTGTTTTGCCTGCTGCGAAAAGGGCTGCTCAGAAAGAGCAGGCGTTTGGGATTTACTAACAAGCAAGAAGGGTAAAAATATCGGCTCGGCGGCAGCTTTTAATGATTCTACCAGCGGTCCGATGCGATCAAAATTTGCCTCGTCGAGAATGCACAAGTCAAAAGCGATTTGGGGAAAGGGAAATTCCGAGTTGGGATCTAAAGCCCGATCGAGTACGATCACCTCATGCTCGGTGTTGAGGTGTGCGATCGGCAAATTAGGTTGTTGTTGGCGATCGACCAAGAGTAAAATGCGGCTCATTAGTTTGTTTATTTCCCCATGACTAATGATATGATGTCCGGTAAATTAACCATTATATGTTTTGTAGTGAGGGCTTAAGTCCTCTTTTTTATGAGGGATGCACCCTCACTACAAACAAATTTTATAGCCCTTGATCGACCGGACGTTCTCGAAATGATCAAGGCATTATGTAGCCAGAGTTAAAGCGCCTATTTAATATAATAATTTGATAATCATTTAATTGTTTGTTGGTGAAAGAAATGACTAATGACTAATTCAGGGGGCGGGTTTATATTTATCTGGGTTGTCAGTTCTCTGAAAGCTGGTGCAACCCGCCCCTACAGCCTAATGACTAATGACTAAGGACTAATGACTTTTTACGGCATTCCGATCGGAATCAGAGTATCTTCCGGCATACAGGTAGAGTAACGCTCTCCTTCCGATAAAACCGCAATCAGTCGCAGCGACCAGTCGGGCATAATTTGCAAATCCCCCCAAGGTATTGCTACCTCCAAACATTTATCCAATCCCACTTGGGCCCGGCTGATGCGGGGATGCCACTCATCGCCCTCTCCTGCTTCCTGAAACCAAATCGATTTCGTCAGCAAATTAATCTCTAACTGATGGTGGAATCGATAGTTTAGTGGTGCTTCGTCCGGCAAACCCGACAGCGGAATCAGACTGTTGTTCATCGTGCGATCGGGATAAAACCAAAACAAATTTAACTGCTGCGGGCAATCAATTCCCGGCCGCACCCCTGCTTTGAAGTCGGCGCGAATGTAAAAATTCAAGTGGTCAACCCCGTACCAAAGCCGCTGAATTGCCGAGCTCCGGTGCATCGTACCCCTTGCTCCCCCAACTTCAATCCGACCGGCTTTGTCCCAATCCTGTTCGTTGCCGATACCGTCAATCACCGGGTGAATAAAGCTCAGCGGCAGGTGGTCGCCTTGAACCTCGTGCACCTCTACTTGTCGTCGCACTTCCGGGGGCACGGGTTCGCCAAGAGCTTCGTAAATTCCCGCTACGTGTTCTCGAAATAGCTGGTCGAACATGGCATCTTGGTTCGACGTGTGGCCTTCGCCAAACCACCAGAACCAGTCGGAACCTTCGGCCGCATAAAGCGCTTCCCAAGCTTCTGGGTTGCTTTCTTCTGTGGCCTCTGGATGGTTTGCCAGCATTTGTCTCGCGGGCCCTAATATGTCCCAAGCGCGATTTTTCGCGGGATCGCCGATCCAAGTTGTGAGGGAACCGTCCACCCAGGAACCGGTGTGCAGTTGGGCTGCGGGAATTGTTTCGGTTGCTGGGAATTTGTCGAGAAATTCTGAGACTGTGACTAATTTGATATCTGGATTATCGCTGAGAGTTTGATAGAGGGATTCTAAGAACGGTTTGCCGTCTTGGGGATAGAATTCCCAGCAATTTTCTCCGTCTAGGGCGATCGTAACTAACCAGGGAGTTTCTAAAGCTGTTTGGCCGCCCGACTGTCGGTTTTTGAGAGTTCTGCCGATCGCTTCTAAGTGTCCCACTAAATCTGATGCTGCTTTTTCCGGTTCCATCGAACCGTAAGTAAACCCGATCAAATCAGACAATCGGTGGTCTCGAAATACTATTGCCAAATCGCCGTCAGGAGTTTCTAAACGGTAAGGACGATATAACAGTTCGGGTTCGTAGACATTCCCCGCCCCGTCGCGGTTAAAAAAGTGTTTAATTGTCGAACCCAATACTGCTTCGTCCGAGACTATCCATTTAAAGCCTTGTTTAGCAATATAGGGCAAAATTTCCGGGCTGACTGCTTGTTCCGACGGCCACAAACCGCGCGGTTGGCAATCAAACCGGTCTTGATACATTTCCCAGGCTTTTCTCAGGTGTCGGGGAATATCTTCTTCCCACTGAAACCGCTGTTTTGGCAGCGTCATGTTTGGAATGGCTATGCGGCCGCCGTTGGTGTCGGCAAGCAGCGGTAAAATCGGGTGCGTGTAGGGGGTTGTTGAGACTTCCAACTGTCCCTCAGCTTGCATTTTACGGTGCTGGGGAATGATACGAGCGAGGATTTCTTTTTGTTTTGAGTAGATGTTTTTTCTGTCTGCCAAACTAAAATTTTGTTCTTGTTTCAGCCACCCTGCAATCTCGGGGTCGTCCCAAAACAGCGGGTCAATCCAAGCTAAATTGTGCCACGCCAGCAAGTCGCTAAAATCCTGCAATTTCCAGTTTGCCAAACACCACTGAATGCCTTTTTCCTGCCGCTGAGTGTAGAGTTGAGCGTAGCGGGAATGAGGCTGAATCAGGGTGTGGTAATTGGCGTCAAAGAAGTGTTCTAAAATGAACTCTTGTTCTGCGATGTTTAAAGTTTCTGTTGGCTTTAATGTCACCGCCAAGTAAGGGTCTAATGCTTTGTCTGCGAGGCAGTCTTCTATCTGCAAAATCAAGGACGGAACCAGGTTTACGGTTTGATGCAGTTTGGGATATTTTGCTAGAAGGAGAACTAAATCCAAGTAGTCTTTGACTCCATGCAAGCGCACCCAAGGCAGTCGGTACTGGGCTGTTCCTGCGCTAGCTGATACTCGGGATTTGTAGAGCGGTTGGTGTTGGTGCCAAATGAAGGCTACATAAAGGGGGTGAGACATTGAATTTGGTAATTGGTAATTGAATTTGGTAATTGAATTTGGTAATTGGTAATTGGTAATTGGTAATTGGTAATTGGTAATTGGCAATTAAATTTGGTAATTGGTAAGAGTCAACCGTCAACAGTCAACCGTCAACGGCCAACTGCTAATTGCCAACTGACTAATTACAATACTCCGGACAGTTTTGGGAACGAGACTCCAAGCTTACGCGGGGCAAGGATCATAAATAAAGTCGAATTAAATGCCACGTCAGGGGTGGAGCTGACATTGATTTAATTATCCACAGGGGCTGCGAAGTCAAGCCAGAATAAGCCATTGGGCCATATAAAAACTGTCCGGACTATTGTAATTACATTACCTGTTCGACTTCAGCAATTTCTGGGATAGCCTCGCGCAGGCGACGTTCAATGCCCATTCTCAGAGTCATTGTGGAACTCGGGCAAGAGCCACAAGCTCCTTGCAGTCTCAGGTGTACCACTGGGCCGTCAATTTCTACGAGTTCGACGTTGCCGCCGTCGGATATCAGGTAGGGGCGCATTTCATCAAGAACTGTTTCGACGTTATCTCTGGTTAGTGCTAGTGTCATATTTCGTCTCTGTGAAGATTTCTTGCAGTTGATTGTGTTCGATTTGAGCCAAGGGCAGCATTCTCAACCCGCGCAGGATTTAAGAAACCGGGGTTTTTGATAAAATACTTAGGCACTCAGGTGAGCCCGCGGCACGAAACCCGGTTTCTGTCACGCTGATGCTCGATCGGAATTCGCTCTCTCGTTCGATCGTAGCGTTACTTGCTGCCAAATCAAGTTGATTCTCATACGTTAACCAAAAAAGCCCGTTTTATTTAAGAAATCGGGTTTTTGATCGCTCTAGACTACTGCTGGTTCTAGCAGTTTGACGTTGGAGTAGTTGAACTCGGTTGTTGTCAGTTGACCTTTTTCTTTGGCTCGAACTACTTGCTTGGTCATGACATAATAGTCGCCTATCTTCTCAAAGGTATCTTCAAATTCGAGTTCTCTGATGATTTCGTCGGTTTGAGGGTTGCGGAAAACGGCATCGTAGTGGCTCGCCAAAGAACCTTCGGGTGTCTCTAAGCTTTTGTGCGTGTCAATTACGAAAGCCATGCGGCCCATCACTCGGCTGACTTGACAAATTGAGAGACCTCGGATTTTATAATTCGAGCCCATTGAGTCGCCTTGCACCAAGATGTCCACAGCGTCGGTGCTGTCTTTCTCACCCAGGGTAAAGCTATTTTTGCCGTGAGATTTTTCAAATGTCGAGCGTTTGCGGTGGGTGACAATATCGCGCATTTGGGTGTAGACGCTTTGCTGCACTTCCTCATCTTCAATGCCGCTGACTTCCACGCTCATGTCAGGTTTGATGGAAACATGACCCGTATATACTTCGTCGCCCTGTTTGAGTTCAATATCGGCGCTGTAACCGGGAAAATTGGCATCCCAGGTATAGCGGTGTTCGTAAGCAGCGCGAAACAAATCGCGAGCGTTGGCTTGCTCTGTCATAAATCCCTCTTTCTCTTGACACCCATCTAGTTTAGCTTAACCGCGAGAAGCCCCACATTCACTGGGTAGGGGAGTTACCCGCACTCCTGGCGAGCACTTCTTGGGGGTGGTGCTGGGCTGGCAATTAGGGCACAACAAGAATTTACTTTCTCTATCGGTTGCTATGATTTGAAAATAAAGTCCCAAAATCCCTGGTTATTGAGAACGCGATGGGTCGATCGCCAGACACCAGTCTTAGTTATGGGTTGTGTTGAAAAAACTTGTGTCCGCTTTTTAGGGGCTTCACCCGCAGGCAACTATTAGATTCCCCCTTAATAAAATGCTAGAAACTGTCTACAAACACTTAGAAACATTGCAGGAACAAGCTAGGGAATTGCCACACCCGCAACAGGCAATTTTCACAAAAATTTTGGAAAATTTATCAAATTCTCTACAGGATATTGCAGGCAGCCGCTTGTTTGAAAGCGCCACAAATAACGCCGCCAAGTTGGTTGAAATTGAAAAAAATAATCGCCTCTTGGAACGAACTGTAGCCCAGCAAGTAGGGCAAATTAGACAACTACGGGAGCAGTTGGAAAAACAGACCAGCCAGCATCGCAGGGATCATCAAGCCTTAACTAAAAGTGAAGCCAAACTGCAAGCTATGCTGCGTAATTCTCCCGATCTAATTAGCATTGTTGGCTCGGACGGGCGAGTTCGATACCACAGCGGAGCCCTACAGCGGCTTTTGGGTTACAACCCAGAAGAAAGAATTGGCAAATTTCACGGCGAGTTAATCCATCCCGACGATTTGCTGGCTTGGCAGACGTATTTTGGTAAGTTGTTAGAATCTCCAGGAATTGGGGGGGCCATCGAATATCGGAAACGCCACGCTGATGGTTCTTGGATCTATATGGAGTCGATAGGTAACAGTTTGCTTTACGATTCTAGCGTGCAGGGAATTATAATTAATTCGCGGGAAATAGGGGAACGAAAGCAAGCTGAAATCGCAGTCCGAGAGTCGGAAGTCCACTACAGAGTTATGTCGCAAATTACTTCGGATTTTGCCTATTCTTTTAAGGGAATGCCCGACGGCAAGTTCGCCTGCGAGTGGGCGACAGAAGCTTTTGAGCGTTGCACCGGGATCGTTCCTGAAGAATTAGAATCGTTTGGTTGGTGGAACTCCGAACTCGTTCATCCCGATGACAGGGAAATGTTAATTAAACAATTAGAAGGCTGTACTTTCAGCCGCACTGGAGCTAATGAGTATCGCATTATTAATCAAAAAGGCGAGGTGCGCTGGGTGCGGGATTACTGGCAAGTGGTGTGGGACAAAACTGCTGAACGGGTTGTCCGTTTGTGGGGCGCTTGTCAGGAAATTACCGATCGCAAGCAAGTAGAATTGAAACTGCAACTCGTTAACCAGGTTTTGCAAGCCCAGATAGCATCGGCGCCGCTGGCGATTAACTGTACCAGCAATGACGGCAATACCGTTGTTTGGAACCGCGCTGCCGAACAACTTTTTGGCTGGACTGCGGCTGAGGTTTTAGGGAAACCTTTACCGAATATTCCAGAAGGTCAAAAGCAAGATTTTTACGCGCTGCTAAAGTCTGCGTCTAATGGCAAACCGCAAAACGGTTTAGAAATATCTTTGTTGAAAAAAGACGGTAGTTCGATCGATGTTTGGCTGTTTGCCGCACGCGTCCGAGATGCGGGCGGTCAGACTGTCGGCAGTATCAATATATTTTCTGATCTTTCAGAACGCAAGCGCATAGAGGAAGAGCGCCAAAAACTAGCAGCGATGAAAGATATGGAGGAACCTTTTTGGGCGCGCTATGTCAGCCCTCCAAAAACTCCGAAAAAAAATGGCCGGGGGTAATTCTATCAAGCACAAGTTAAAAGCATTAAAAGTGGGAAAGTGCAATCTTATGCTGGCAATATTTTCCGGTAAAATAACCTATTTGATGGGAGTCGTTGGACCGGACATAATCTGATAAATACACCGGGCTACTACGTGTAGTAGTTGCTATTCTGTAGTCTGTAAAACTATAATTCCCTAAAAATAATTGATGAAGCAGCTACCGAATTTAGTGAGGGAATCTAGCGATAAAGTGTCAGCTTTTTCCCGGTAAAACTTGTTGGCACGGTAAATATTAGACTTGTTAAATACGCCACTAGAAGGTTTATTTAGATCCTGATTTATCCTGAGTCCTGAAAGTGGCTAACTCTGCGTGAGTTTGGCAAGCTTCACTTAACTCAATGTAATCTAAGATATTGGAAATTACTTGAGAAAGGTGGATAGCCGAACGGTGAGCTTCTTGGATAAAATCTCTCTCCTCTATCGGATCGTCAGCTTGATCGTCTATGGTTAGTTGTAAATAGCCGATGATGTGATTTAGGGGAGTGCGGAGCTCGTGGGACGCCTTCAACAAAAATTGCTTTTTGAGCTGGGATAGTCCTTGTACTCGCTTGCTGCGCTCTTGGTAGAGGGTGGCGAGGGCGATCGCACTTCCTACTTGCTCGGCAAGTTCTTGTGCGAATTCGATCTGCGATTGAGTCCAAGGTCGATCGGCATTACCCTTTCCCGACGATCGATCCTTGCACTGATGCAAGCTAATTATGCCGTTAGGTTGCTCTTGGTAAGCGGTAGCCACCACTAGCAGCGACTGCGGACCAAAAGGGTCATTAGCTGCAAAGGAGTCTACTATTACCGGTTCGAGGGTGGCTAGAGCTTGAAGGAAATGAGGTGCTGCTGTGAGCGAGATTTCCATTCCCAGCATTGGTAAAAATGCTTCTTGGCAGTATTCAGCAGCTACTTTGACTTGTAGGCTAGAACTTTCATAGGGACAAATGATGCAGCGGCTGACGCCTAGTGTTTCTCCCAGAGTGTTAACTGTTTGCTGCCAGATGGTATGGACATCCAAGGTTCGACGAATATTTCTGCCAATTTGGAGTAAAAGCTTTTGCGATTGAGCTGATATTTGCTGATTCATAGCAACCCTTTTTCTACTAGACTGGCAAAAGTTTACCACTCCGGCAACAGAGCAGGAAGTAACTGAATTTGCCAGCCTGCCGCTATGCGACTTATGGATTACGTAATTCTACTTAAGTATTGCCACAGGTCGTCAAACATTACTAAGTAGTTGCGGTGTCTTTACAAGATCTTTATGATTTTCACATAGAAGGGAGAGCGTCCTTTTTTCTTAAAAATCCTTTACAGTAGGGGATGAGAAAGCTGAATCAGTGCTAAAAGTAGGCATTAAGTTCTTGTAAAGTTGGCGGTTTGTGGGGGTTTACTAGGAGGTGTGGGCTGCCAGCCGACAGATTAAAGATGAGCTGTTATCCGCATCCCCCGGATTTGATTTATGCCAATTCTGGGTGGGGATTCGGAAGTGGCGTGGGTGATCAATATGAGTCCAAAACTCCCAAGGAGGCAGCTTGGCGACCGATAAAAGTCAAAATTGATACGGTAGTGGGCGATCGAACAGTGTTTATAGGATAATTACCAATTATCGATGACCTTTATTCACGCAACAGAACTTACTAATACAAGAATATAGCAATTTTTAAGTAAGTAAGGTACAGTTTGGTAATTGGTAATTGGTAAGAAAGCTAGCGATTACCTCACGAAAGTTGAGAACCGCTCTAGCAGTTTTTTTTCGGCTTCCTGATTCCCTCTTGCTTCTTAATTTTTGCTGATTCCTTCAATGTCCCGATGACCAATTACTGATGATCAATTACCGATGATTAATTTTTAAATAGTGGTTCTTGATAAAGCGGGACAGTAAAAGTAACAGTCGCTCCCAGCCCTTCGCCCATACTGTAAAAATTTACTGTACCCCCCATTGCTTCTACCAGTTTTTGAGAAATAGCCAATCCCAAACCGGTGCCGCCGTATTGTCTGGTACGAGCGCCGTCCACCTGAAAAAACGACTCAAATAATTTATCCTGCTTGTCGAGAGAAACGCCAATGCCAGTATCAGCAACTCGGATTTTCACCATTCCGGGGAACTGCTGGTTGTCAACAGTCACCTTTTTCTTAATAATTTCGGCACTGATGCGAATTCCCCCTTCCCCGGTAAATTTAATCGCATTGCCCGTGAGGTTCAAGATTACCTGAAGCAGGCGTTGGTAGTTGCCGTACAGAATAATCTCGTCCTCCACAGGGGGTTTTTGGATTTGAAATTGCAATCGCTTTTGCTCGACTTGAACCCGTGTAAAATTCTCAACTTGTTGCAACAGTTCACCGAGTTTGACGGGAGCGAGGTCTAACTCCATTTTGCCAGCTTCGATTTTAGCGACATCCAAAATATCGTTAATCACATTGAACAAATGTACTGCTGATCGGTAAGCTTCTTCGATAAATTGGTGCGCTTCTTCGGGGTCATCTGCCATGCCGTCCATAAGCAGTTTTAGGAAGCCGAGGATGCCGTTGAGGGGGGTGCGGAGTTCGTGAGAAGTATTAGCAAGAAATTGACTTTTAAGTTGGGAAAGAGCTACGGCTTCGGCGCGGGCTTGTTCTAATTCTTGGTAAAGTGTAGCGTGGGCGATCGCACTGCCGACTTGAGCGACTAACTCGCGGGCGAATTCGAGTTCGACTGGACTCCATTTCGGGGAACTGCCGCAGCGGTGCAAACATATCAGTGCATTGGGTTGGTCTTCATAGGAGGTAGCTGCTACGAGCACGGAATGGCGGTGGAAGGGATCAGCGGCGGGGGAGGCGTAATCGACTGCTACTGGTTTTAAGGTAGCTAAAGTTTGAATCCACCCTGGCTGTTCGGCTGCGCGCAGTTCTACTCCCAGCATAGAAGAGTAAGCTTCTTGGCGGTACTCAGCTACTACTTTAAAAGTTTTCGATTGGAGATTTTCGATTTGAGTGGGGGAAATTGGGGGCGAGGGATCGCTAACTATTGACTGTTGTAATTCGGCTGCTGTGGCGGTCGAATTTTGCTGATTTTCTGGTGCAAGGAACGGGGATGTTTCGAGATTTTCGCTGTCTTTTTTGTAGGAACAGATGATGCAGCGACTCGCGTTTAAAACTTGACCCAAACTGTTAACAGTTTGCTGCCAAATGGTGGCTAAATCGAGGGTTTTATGCAGGTTGTGAGCGATTTGAGAGATTATTTTACGGTCGATTTCCGAGTAGGGAGGGAGCGATCGACGGGGGATACGGCTAGCTGGAAGCGACATTTGTTGGCGGGCGTCCAAGGGGGATGGCAAAGCTCGATAGAGCATGAATTCTGGGGAATCAGGCCGTCTGTCTTTGGGTTTGTCAGACAGCAGCCTTCCCATAACTAAGACTTTTGTAGCTTTGCCGTTTGAGTCGATCGCCGGAGTGAGTGTCAAATCGAAGAGAAAATATTGTCCGGCGTGGCCAAATGGATAGCTGAACCGTTGCGGAACGAGGGTTTCGAGCGATCGTCGCAGGATATCGAGATAAGGTGCAGGGGGGATGGGTTGCAGGGTTTCGCTGAGGGGGCGATCGACAATTTGTTCTGCTGTAACGTTGTACTGTTCGGCTTTTTGCCAATAAAAAGATAGATATCGACCAGAGGCGTCTTGGGTAAATACTAATTCTGCTCCTAACTCTTGAAAAAAGGCTGTAGAGGCGAGGCTCGATTGCCGGAAATCTGTGTTAGAGTCCATCAGAGTAGGGGATGAAAGTAGTTCTGATTTTGGAGTATTGAGTTTTTAATAAAAGGCTCAAGACTCGCCCTTGTTTGGGGCTTCTAGTGTTAATTGGTGAGTTATTAATCAATTAAAAAGTTGTTGGCTTTTTAATTAAAACATTAATCGCTCAAAACTCACACTTTGCAAAAATTTTAGGCTTCTACTATTGACTTTTGAGTGATTAATGAACTCATAAAATATTAATACTTTAATTCTGAACTCAACTCAAAGCTCAAAACTATTCGTTCTCAGCCGTTTTGGGTAATTAAGAAATAAAAATTAAGATTGAGGAATTAGGAATCTGCACCGATTAACGATCGAGTTTGAAAATTACGTCAAAATCTGAGGCTGCCAACAGCTCAAGTCTGGGACTGGCTCAGGCATTTTTTCCGTCATCTTGAATAGTTCCGAGGTTGTCAGTTAGCCGAGTTAAGTCGCCCACAACCTGTAGCTTTCGCCACAAAATGAGCCGGAGATCGCCTGCGCGATCGAAATTTCACACCCTGCAGATTTGGGCGCACCGTCTGGGGCGAGAGAAGCTCAGTCGTTCCATTCGCCGCGAGGGGGGACTGGGGGGTTGCGGCGTAAACTCAGAGCCAACTCGTCTTCGCGGCGCTCGCCTCTGAGCCACTGCTTGATTGCTGTTTCAATGACTTTGCTGGGGTCATTCGTCAAGTGCTTAATTTGGTCTAGCAGTTCAGAATCTATATGGATAGATAGTTCCACTTTTTCTGACGAACTGTGGGAGGGTATACGTGATTCGCTCATAGTTAAAAAATCCTAGTTTTAATTCTTAAGTTTCAATTCCTTCTAGGAATTTACGCCTTTTTGTTTTGAAGGAAGTGTTTTGAAGGTAGTGATGCCTTACCCCTAGTAGATATTCACAACGGATGAAAACCTATATTTTTTACACCCTTACCGTCCCGCTTCCGTCATTTGACCAAATTATGTGCTTATTGTCAAGCGCCAGTAACTTCTAACCAATATTTTTAAGTTGGCGATCGCACTCCTGAGAGCAACCTGACTGAGCTGGAGGTTTGAGGGCGGATGGTGGCGATCGGCTGTTCCCTAACCGTTTAACAGATTTTTGTACGATAACAGAGAGAAAACTTTTTTCCCAGGAGGGCGTATTGGCTGGAGTTGGCTGTTTAACATAGCATAAATACAATTAATCTGTCAACCCACAGCTTAGAAAAAATTAAATTCTATTTAAGTCTCTAAATGAGTATAAATGATTGTAAATTGAATGAAGTTTTATAATACAACAAAAGTCAATCTTTTGCCGATAGGTTTTATGACTAACGTTCCTGTATCTCGCATTCGTAATTTTTCGATTATTGCTCACATCGACCACGGAAAATCCACCTTGGCCGATCGGCTGTTGCAGGCGACTGGGACTGTGCAGGCACGGGAGATGAAGGAGCAGTTTTTAGACAATATGGAGCTCGAACGCGAACGCGGCATTACGATCAAGCTGCAAGCGGCTCGGATGAATTACACTGCCAAGGACGGTCAGGAGTACGTGCTCAACCTGATCGACACTCCCGGACACGTAGACTTTTCTTACGAGGTGTCGCGATCGCTCGCTGCTTGCGAAGGGGCGCTGCTGGTGGTAGACGCATCTCAAGGCGTGGAAGCACAAACCCTGGCAAATGTCTACCTTGCCTTGGGAAACAATCTGGAAATTATTCCTGTTTTAAATAAAATTGACCTGCCGGGGGCAGAACCGGAACGGGTAAAAGGGGAAATTGAAGAAATTATCGGTCTGGACTGTAGCGGGGCGATTGAGGCTTCTGCTAAGGAAGGAATTGGTATAGATGAGATTTTGGAGGCGATCGTCGAATTGGTGCCGCCGCCGCAGGATACTGTTGACAAACCGCTCAGGGCGCTAATTTTTGACAGTTATTATGACGCTTATCGCGGGGTAATTGTGTATTTCCGGGTGATGGACGGAAGTGTCAAAAAGGGCGATCGAGTTTTGTTGATGGTTTCGGGTAAGGAATATGTCATCGATGAATTGGGCATCCTTTCACCGACTCAAGTTCAAGTAGACGAACTGCACGCGGGGGAAGTCGGTTATCTGGGCGCGGCAATTAAAGCGGTAGCTGATGCTCGCGTCGGCGATACGATTACTTTGGTCAAAAAGCCTGCACCGGAGCCTTGGCCGGGTTATACAGAAGCAAAACCGATGGTTTTTTGCGGCTTGTTCCCGATCGATGCTGACCAATTTCCAGATTTGCGGGAAGCTTTAGAAAAACTCGAACTCAACGATGCGGCGCTTTCTTACGAACCGGAAACTTCGAGTGCGATGGGATTTGGTTTCCGCTGCGGTTTCTTGGGTTTGCTGCACATGGAAATTGTGCAAGAAAGACTGGAGAGAGAATACAATTTGGATTTGATTGTGACGGCTCCTTCTGTGGTTTATCAAGTCACAACAATTAAAGGAGAAGTGTTAACAATTGACAATCCCAGCCACTTGCCAGATCCTCAGTATCGCGAGAAAATTGAGGAACCTTATGTGCGGGTAGAAATGCTGTCGCCGGAAACTTATGTGGGCGCGCTGATGGAACTGTCTCAAAGTCGGCGGGGCATTTTTATGGATATGAAGTATCTGAGTCAAGGCCGAACTACGCTGGTTTACGAGTTGCCTTTGGCGGAGGTGGTGACGGACTTTTTTGACCAGATGAAATCGCGATCGCGCGGTTATGCGAGCATGGAGTATCACCTCATCGGTTATCGCGAAAATCCGTTGGTGAAAATGGACATTTTAATTAATGGCGATCCGGTTGATGCTTTGGCGATGATCGTACACCGGGATAAGGCTTACAATGTGGGCCGCGGATTGACGGAAAAACTCAAGGAGTTGATTCCTCGTCATCAATTTAAGGTGCCGATTCAAGCGACAATTGGCGCGAAGGTGATTGCTTCGGAACACATTCCGGCTTTGCGGAAGGATGTGTTGGCGAAGTGTTACGGCGGTGATATTTCGCGGAAGAAGAAGTTGCTGCAAAAGCAGGCGAAGGGTAAGAAGCGGATGAAGTCTGTGGGTACTGTGGATGTGCCGCAGGAGGCTTTTATGGCTGTGCTGAAGCTCGATCGGGATTCGTAATCTGTGTGGCCTTTTGTCAGGAACAGGCAAGATGCCTGTTCCACAAAGAGTCTGTTTTTTTGTAGTTGTTTGCAGTCATCTAGAACAGGCAAGATGCCTGTTCCACAAAGAGTTTGTTTTCTTGTGGGATGGGCATCTTGCCCGTCCCCGTGGAATGCCAGAAACCGGGTTTTTTTCCCGAAAGATGCGTTACACACGGTAAATTCAGTAAAAAACCCGGTTTCTTTGTCCGAGTGCGTCCAGGAGTGTTTAAACCCAGATAAATACAAAGAGTTAGGGAAGCTAGATTAAGAGCGATTCCCTACGGGATAACTACGCTTCACGCACTTTTGGAGATGAAGGACGATCGCCTTTTTGCAAATCAACTATCAGAGATTACTCCTCATCATCATCATTATCTTGAACTACCTTACTACTTAAAAGTCCGAAAATCGCACCCACACCCATATTCCAAGTGTTATTGCAAGTCTCAAAAATGCGAGCTTGTTGGGGAGATGGCTGATCTTCGGTACTAATCCAGAAAGACACGCCTCCAGAAAGTAAGGTAAAAAAGATAACAGTGGCGAAGACGTACTGGAAAGGAGAGGGAGATTGAAGAGGAGTCATTTTAGTAGATTTGGGTTTAGCTTTCATGATTGCTACTTTCTTATTGGATATGTTTTAATCTTAAAGAGTAAAAGCTTGAAAGTCAGCCTGTGTATAGGTTTCAGTTAGTATGACTTTGGTATGCGTTTAGGATGCGTTTGGTTGGCGATCGCTCGCTATAATACTTAAAAGGTTTGTAATTTGGCTATGCCGCAACCAACACTCAAAGCATCTGACGCAGGAATCGAAAAAGCAAAAATAGCTCTCATAGATAAAGGCTGGACTCCCGAAGACTTAGCCGAGCGTGTTTTGATTAGGGGTGAGAGCATCCATATTCACACAGTTAAAAAGTTTTTCGCCAACAAGAAGGGTGTCAGGCCCCAGTATTTTGTGGCAATTTGCAAGGCTTTAGGATTGGATTGGCAAGAAATTCGAGAACCCAATGGAACGCCATCGCCCCAAATACCTTTACCAAATGACAATCCAACCGCAGAAGTAGAACAACCAAATATTAACCACAATAATCCTTTTATTCCCCAGCATGGCAAGATAGACGATCCGCGATTTTTTTTTGGCAGAGAAAGGGAAATTCGGCGGGTATTCGAGACGCTGAATAGTGGCAGTAGCGTAGCAATCATTGGCGAAAGTGAGATCGGCAAAAGTTCTCTGCTACAAGCCATTTACCGAGAAGCACCAAATCAACTCCATCATCCGCGCAAACCCATTTACCTCGATTTGCAAATTGTTTGCCATGAAAATGACTTTTACGATGCTTTATGCCACAAAGCGGGTATCGAGACAGTGAAGGGATATTCACTAGAACGGGCTTTAGAATCGCACCGATTGCTGTTGCTTTTAGATGAAGTCGAGAATATGAAATGGGATGGATTTACTAATCCAACACGCAGCCTATTACGGGGTTTGACTGAGGGATATAACCCACCTTTGCGTCTAGTTATCGCCGCGCGCACCTCTCTAGATATCCTATTTCCTGGAAAAAATATGACATCTCCTTTCAAAGGACATGAGGAAAATCTGAAGCAATGGGATGAAAAAATCTGCCGTGAATTTATTGCTAGTCGCCTCCAGGCTTCCTGGTTAACACCTGTGGCTCAGCCCGTGAATTTTACTGAGGCAGAAATTGCGGGGTTAATTGCTGAAAGTGGTGGCTATCCTCAGAAATTGATGCAGTTGTGCTATCAAACTTATGCTGGTTATATCAACTAGGACTTACACATGGGGGCCCAGAAACCGGGTTTTTTATGAAAATATTTCGTTAGAGAATCGCAGATTCGGTAAAAAACCCGGTTTCTCACCAGCCGTGCGTAAGTCCTGTTTATTCATTCCCACCTATTTATGAGTCAAAAAGATCGCCCTGTTCCTCGGTTAGATTTAGCTCCCAAACTGAAGCGCCCTCTTTCTTTGTGGAATCCTTTAGATTACCTGCGATTGTTATATTGGGTGTTTTTCTTTCCTCAAGCTGTGCAGTGGTATGAGTTAACATTTGGGTGTGAATCTAATTTAGAAGATGCCAATTTAGAAGATGCCAAAACCTGGCGAGAAAAGTGGGAGTGGTTACGTCACAATTCAGTCCAGTGTCAGTTAATTCTACAAGCCTTGATGTTAATCATTGTTATCCCCGTAGGCTTGAGTAAATTTTTCGAGGAAATAGGCATTTCTATCGATTGGTTGGGCGTGGCGTTGGGCGTGGCGTTGGGCGTGGCGTCCGGCGTGGCGTCCGGCGTGGCGTTGGGCGTGGCGTCCGGCGTGGCGTTCGGCGTGGCGTTCGGCGTGGCGGTGGGCGTGGCGTTGGGCGTGGAGTTCGGCGTGGCGTTGGGCGTGGCGTTGGGCGTGGCCGTGGGCGTGGCGTCCGGCGTGGCGTTCGGCGTGGCGGTGGTCGTGGCGTGGGGCGTGGCGTGGGGCGTGGCGGTGGTCGTGGCGGTGGACGTGGCGTTCGGCGTGGCGTTCGGCGTGGCGGTGGGCGTGGCGTTGGGCGTGGCGGTGGGCGTGGCGTGGGGCGTGGTGGTGGGCGTGGCGTTCGGCGTGGCGTGGGGCGTGGCGTGGGGCGTGGCGTTGGGCGTGGCGTGGGGCGTGGCGTGGGGCGTGGCGTTCGGCGTGGCGTTCGGCGTGGCGTCCGGCGTGGCGATCGCACGTCCTGAAAATTGGCTTTTCGCTGTACCGTTTACCCTACTTCAGCGTCAACAGCTAAATAGACAATTTCCTCACATTACCCTACTTCCCCTTCCCTACCTGTCTTCTCAAATAGCTAATTGGCTGAGCCGGGATTGGGAAACAGGATTGCACAACATTAACCAATTACTACGATTTACCCGTCAGTTTATCCCTGTTGATAAAGCTGTAAATCGCGTACTGGCAGAGACACCAAAAGACCAACTTATCTATCGCGTCGCTCAATTATCAGCAGATCCTTGGTATTGGGAGTTGGTGTATTATGCCTCAGCTTCTCTAAGTGAAGGAATGAAGTCAGGAGCAGTAGCATATTTTTTCATCCTACCTTGGCGACAACAAATTCAAGCTCGTTTTCAAACAGAAATTCGTTTAAATACTCCTGCCCGTGCCTCTGCCGCTGGTTTCTGGTATCTCCACGAGCAAGAACCAGACAAAGCTACAGAAGCTTTCGCTATAGTGCGAGAGCTGCTTTATGGAGAGGAGATGTTTACCTTAGCGCAGATTCTCACAGATTTTCACCAAACAGGAGAACTAGCCGAGATTGCTTTCCTGAAACTGCCTGCTTCCCCCAATCCACCTCTGCTGCGTGAGACTACTTGGGAAGCAATTGCTTCTCTACGGCGGGTAATTGCCGATGTTCAACTTGTCCAGAATAGCTTATCTCGTTCTGCCCGTTCCCTTGCCCTCAACCGAGCATTAGGTGAACTTAAAACTATCCTCGATAGTCCAGATATTATACCACAATCTGAACGAATTTTAATTATTAAAACTGCCCAAAAATGGCAAGAAATATTACTGCAAGTGACCGGGAAACTCGGAGATATTTCGATCACTCAACCTGTGACTATCCCCTATATAATTGGCGATCCAGTCCAAGGCAATCTATTTGTGGGCCGCGAAGACATCATCAGACAGCTAGAGGAGTTGTGGGTAAAAGGCAATCCGCTTCAATCTGTGGCTCTCTACGGTCATCGGCGGATGGGAAAAACTTCGATTTTGTTGAATGCTAGCAACTGCTTAGGCTCAAAAGTACAGGTAGCTTATGTCAATTTGCTGCGGGTAGGAGACTGCTCTCAAGGAGTCGGCGAACTGCTAATATTCATCACCGATGCCATTGCCAAAACAGTCAAGATTGCACCTCCTGCCGATCGCGATTTACTCGATTTACCCTATCTCACTTTTGGACGCTACATCGAACAAGTAATAGCAAATATAGAAGGTGGATTAATCGTTGCTTTAGACGAGTTTGAAAAAATAGAAGAATTGATAGACGCTGGGAACATCAATCAAGATTTTATCGGTTTTTTGCGAGGGATGGTGCAAATGAGTTCTAAAGTAGCCTTTGCTTTTGCCGGATTGCACACCTTGGATGAAATGACCCAGGATTATTTCCATCCTTTTTTTGCTAGCATTCTCCCCCCCATCCGAGTAGGTTTCCTGAGTCTAGGTGCAACTCGCCAAGTTTTAGCCAATCCCGATGATGATTTTCTCCTCGACTACAAACCAGAAGCCCTCGATCGCATTTATGAACTAACTCATGGCCAACCCTACCTCACGCAATTGGTAGGATTTCTGTTAGTCCGCCTCTACAACGACCAAGTATTTGAAATGGGACGCCCCCGCGATCCAATGTTTACACTAGAAGACGTAGCAATAGTCATCAACGACCCGGAATTCTTCAGCCGAGGTCGCTACTATTTTACAGGAGTTTGGGGTCAAGCAGCGCAAGGCGCATCGGGACAACAGGAGATTTTAAAAGCCTTAGCACCTCACTTAGAAGGAATGAATCTCGACAGGCTGAGTCAAGAAACAGGGATGGATGAGACAAGTTTACAGGAAGCACTAAAAACTCTCGAACGCCACGATGTGGTTCGAGAAAGTGATGGTTGCTACAGTATTACTGTCGAACTATTCCGCCGCTGGGTTGAGATGTCATGGGGAGGGAAGGGATAGTTAGTTATCCCTTTGAGTATTCGGCGGTTGAAACCAATCCTACACAAACTCTCGTCCCAGCAGAGGGGGACTAAGAGACAAGCTGTAAAATTAATATTACTATTAGGCCAAATATTTACATGGTTGGCGGCCCTAACGGTTCAGGCAAAACTACAGTTTTCCCGATATTATTACCCAATTTTTATTTTGAGAATGTTTTGAATATGTCCATGCAGATGCGCCGCCGGAATGTCCCCATTCAATCCAGAGTCAGTTGCATATCCTCGCAGCACGCTTAATGATACAAAGACTGCGAACTTTATCAGACTCTGGCACCGATTCCGCCTTCGAGACAACTTTAGCCGATCGTAACTTTGCTCGATTCTTGAGAAACTGTCAAACTAAAGGCTACACAATCAACCTAATTTAGTTCTGGCTGCAATCTCCCGAAATCCCAATTGAACGGGTGCAACCCAGGGTTGAAAGTGGCGGACATTCTCTTCGCGAAATCGAGATAACTTCTCTCATATTGCTTTTGAGATAAATCGACCCTTGTTTTTTCCAACAAGCCCGTGAAGCCCAGCTATCCCGTAGGGCATCGCCCAACTTCAAACCGAAGTCATCAAGTAACTAATAACCAGTAACAAATAACAGAAGTATTGTCAACAGTATTTTTTCTGAATAGTGAAACTTAAATAAAAATTGCTAGCGAAGATTTAGGAATTATAGCACTTCGTTCAAACTCTTGAAAAATGCTAAGTTAATTAAAGATTTTATAAAAGTGACACATAAGTGTTTACATTGTCGATCGCAATTTTGTTATTCTATTAGAAAGTTTCATTCTAGCGACTGAATTTTTGTACCCCAGTCCTACCCCTAAACAGAACGGCAGTTTCCACAATGAGAATTTTAGTCACAGGCGGTGCGGGTTTCCTCGGTTCCCACCTAATCGATCGCTTAATGGCCCAAGGACACGAGGTAGTCTGCCTGGATAATTTTTACACCGGGACTAAACGCAATATCCTCAAATGGCTGGACAACCCATATTTTGAGCTGATCCGCCACGACATCACGGAACCGATTCGGTTGGAGGTAGATCAGATTTACCATCTGGCGTGTCCCGCTTCCCCTATACACTATCAGTACAACCCTGTCAAGACCCTTAAAACAAATGTCATCGGCACGATGAATATGTTGGGATTGGCAAAACGGGTAAAAGCAAGATTCTTTCTCGCCTCCACTTCCGAAGTGTACGGAGATCCTGACGTACATCCACAAACAGAAGATTATCGCGGCAACGTTAATTGTATAGGAATTCGCAGTTGTTATGACGAAGGCAAACGAGTAGCTGAAACCTTATCTTTTGATTACCATCGGCAAAATGGAGTAGACATTCGAGTTGTACGAATCTTCAATACCTACGGCCCCCGGATGTTGGAAAATGACGGCAGAGTAGTGAGCAATTTTATTGCTCAAGCTTTGCGGAATCAACCGCTGACAGTATACGGCGACGGTTCCCAAACCCGGAGTTTTTGCTACGTTTCTGATTTGGTGGAAGGATTTATTCGTTTGATGAATAGCGACCAAATCGGGCCAATGAATTTGGGTAATCCAGGCGAATACACTATATTGGAACTGGCCCAAAAAATTCAAAACACGATTAATCCTGGGGCAGAAATTATCTTTAAGCCGCTGCCGGAAGACGATCCAAAACAGCGACAACCGGATATTACTCGTGCTAAAAATTGGTTGGGGTGGGAGCCAACTGTTCCCCTGGATCAAGGTTTAGAGTTGACTATAAAGGATTTTCGCGATCGCATCGAGGGAAACCAAAAGTAGAGACTGGGAGAGGGGGAGAGTGGGGGAGGGGAAAAATCTTCCTTATTTCCAATTCTCAATTCTAAATTCGCAATTCGCAATTCGCAATTCCCGATTGCCATCTGATTTTTTTACTAACTTTGAGGACATTTGTATGCAGGTTTGCGTCATCGGTACAGGATATGTTGGCTTAGTCACTGGCACTTGTTTGGCCCACATCGGCCACCACGTGATTTGCGTAGACAATAACGAAGAAAAAGTTAAATTAATGAAGTCTGGACAGTCGCCTATTTTTGAACCCGGACTGTCAGAATTAATGTCCTCTGCATCTGCGTCGGGCAATCTAGAATTTACTTCCGATTTAGCAGCAGGAGTGGCTCACGGGGACATTTTGTTTATTGCCGTGGGGACGCCTCCTTTGCCTACTGGGGAAAGCGATACTCGCTACGTGGAAGCGGTTGCTCGTGGGATTGGCGCTCACCTCGACGGCGATTACAAAGTAATCGTAAACAAGTCAACGGTGCCCATCGGTTCGGGAGATTGGGTGCGAAGAATTGTACTCGACGGTTTAGCAGAACGTCAAAAACCTCAAAGCGGTGACGGGGCTACTGGTGAGGAAGTAGCAGCAAAAAAAGGTGTGGTATTTGATGTGGTTAGCAACCCGGAGTTTTTGCGGGAGGGCTGTGCTGTTTTCGATACTTTTAATCCCGATCGCATTGTTCTCGGCAGCAACTCTCGGCGGGCTATGGATATGATGCTACAGTTATATCGGCCGATTGTCGATCGCAAGTTTGCAGAAAATCCGTCTTTGCCCGAGGTGCCTGTGGTAATGACCGATATCAGTTCAGCGGAGATGATTAAGTACGCAGCTAATGCTTTTTTGGCTACGAAGATTAGCTTTATTAATGAAGTTGCTAACATTTGCGATCGCGTCGGTGCAGATATTACCCAAATATCGAAAGGTATCGGTTTAGATTCGCGGATTGGTAGCAAGTTTCTGCAAGCTGGCATTGGTTGGGGCGGTTCTTGTTTCCCGAAAGATGTCTCGGCTTTAGTTCACACTGCTGAGGATTACGGCTACGAAGCGCATTTGCTGAAAGCGGCGGTGGAAGTTAACGAACGCCAGCGGTTGATTGCTATTGAAAAGTTGCAACAAGTTTTGAAGATTCTCAAAGGTAAAACTGTCGGACTTTTGGGTTTGACTTTCAAGCCGGATACTGACGATTTGCGGGATGCTCCGGCGCTGAATTTAATCGAGAGTTTGAACCGATTGGGAGCGAAAGTTAAAGCTTACGATCCGATTGTTTCTCAAACTGGAATGCGTCACGGTTTGTCGGGAGTTTTGGTAGAAACTGATCCGGAAAGACTGGCTGATGGTTGCGATGCTTTGGTGTTGGTGACTGACTGGGAACAGTTTCGCAATTTAGATTACGAGAAAATGGCGAAGTTGATGAATCATCCGGTGATGATTGATGGCCGCAATTTCTTAGACAAGAAGGCTTTAGAAGCCGCTGGTTTCCAATATGTGGGGATTGGAAGGTAAAGAAGAGTTTTGATCATAACCTCTATCTCGTAGGGTGCGCCGCAGCGCACCTTACAAACGAGCATTTCTAAGCCGTAGGATGCGCCGAAAAACACCTTACATTTGCTGGCGACGAACAATCGCGGGTTTATCCCTCCGGCGTGGTTTAAAAATGTTCCATCAATGTTTTTTCTTGAGCGTAAACATCTCGTAGCTGTTGCAGCGCTGAGGCAGAAATTACCGATTTAACTGTAGCGACTAATTTACCCCACTCAAGCAAGCTGTCAACTGAAACAGCAGTTTTGAAGTTGTACGTATAGAATTTAGTCCAAAATTCTGGTGCTTGTGTCCGTTTCCAGCGTTTGTACCAGGCGACAAAATCTTGAGCACAGGGCGGTTTTACTTCTAAGATAGGGGGGAAATCGGCGTAGCTGACAAATCGACTGAGGCCTTTGGCATGAACGTACACCACGTTGTGGCAGCATTCGATCCGGTATATCTGTTCGGGTGATATGTTGAACAGGAGTGCTACTGTTTCTTCGGTGACAAATCTCGATCGCGGATTGACGATCGACGATTTGTGAATAATTTTTGATGCGCCGATCGTTGACGCTCTTAGCTGATTTTCTGATATCATTGTAGTTGCATCTGGTGGTGGTAGCTAAATCTATCTCTGCTAAGTGCGATCGACAGAAATTATCTGTCGGGATTAATTTTAACTGGCGATCGTCTTTAGTTTGCAGACCGGGGGCGATCGCTTTTTGATATATTATACTAAATCCAAAATTTTGTAAATAGTGAATATGAGCAAAGGCTTAGTCAGATTGCGGGTTCGAGAGTTGGCTGCCGAGAAGGGATGGACGCTCAAGGAAGTTGCGGAGCGATCGGGCGTGGGCTACAGTACGATTAGCAATTATGCTCGTTCTCAGGGGATGGCAATGGTTGACTTTGCAGCAGTCCACAAGCTGGCTCGAACTTTTGATGTGATGATTGAGGATTTCGTGGTAATCCTCGAAAAATAGTTGAAAGTTTTGCCTAAATTCAATGTTTGAGCGATCGACCAAAAGCAGATGCGAACAAATCCTTTAACCTACAATACTATTTCTAGAGATGCCATCACTGAGCCTCCCCAAGACTCCCTCAAACCATGCCCAAGCCAAAAAAGATCCCCGCCAAAACCTACACTGAAATCAATCTCAGCGACCCTCAATATTACTTCAACCGAGAACAAAGCTGGCTAGAATTCAACAACCGCGTGCTCCACGAAGCCCTCGACCCCCGCACGCCCCTCCTAGAAAGGCTCAAATTTCTCGCTATTTTTAGTTCCAACCTAGACGAATATTTTATGGTGCGGGTGGCTGCCCTCAAACAGCAAGTACAAGCAAAAGTCAGCAAATTGACCTCCGACGGCAGCACGCCTCAACAACAGCTAGATGGCCTGAACAAGCGGCTTTTGCCGATGGTTTCTCAGCAACACGCCTATTTTGAGCAAACCCTGCGGCCGAAACTAGCAGCAAGTGGCATCTACATTCTGGACTACATTGACCTCAATCAAGAACAGCGCAATTACTTGCACCGCTACTTCAAAGAACAAGTATTTCCCGTACTCACTCCCTTAGCAGTTGACCCCAGCCACCCATTCCCCTACCTTTCCAATCTCAGCCTCAATTTAGCAGTAGTAGTCAGGGACCCCGACACGCGGGAAGAATTATTTGCCCGCGTCAAAGTACCGCAGGTACTCCCGAGGTTTTTGCCACTACCGGGGGATTTGCAGTGGCCGCAGAGGGGCAAATCTCCTGTTTGGACTGGCGTGCCCCTAGAACAGGTGATTGCCCACAATTTAGAAGCTTTGTTTCCGGGGATGGACGTTGAGGAATATCACCCGTTCCGCATTACTCGCAATTCCGATTTGACGGTGGAGGAAGATGAGGCGGAGGATTTGCTGCTGGCAATAGAACAGGAACTCCGCAAGCGCCGATTTGGAGGTTCTGCTGTGCGGATGGAAATTCAAGCGACTATGCCACCTGCGCTGCGAGATATGCTGATGGATGAGCTGTATCTCGGTGAGCAAGATGTTTACGTCGTAGAGGGGCTGCTAGGCCTCAAGGATTTGATGTCTTTTGTGGGGCTGCCGGTGCCGGAACTGAAAGACCCGGCTTGGACTCCGGTTGTGCCGCCCCGCTTGCGGAACTCGGAATCGGCAAGGATTTTAGAGAAATCGATGTTGGATGCTGAGGATGGTCAGGATATTTTCACCGCCATCCGGCAGGGGGATTTGATGCTGCACCATCCTTATCACTCGTTTGCGGCGACGGTGCAACGGTTTATTACTGAGGCGGCGCACGATCGCTCCGTGTTAGCGATTAAGATGACTTTATACCGCACTTCTGGAGATTCGCCGATCGTCAGCGCCTTAATTCAAGCAGCGGAAAACGGCAAGCAGGTAGCCGTTTTAGTAGAGCTCAAAGCGAGGTTTGACGAAGAAAATAATATTAATTGGGCTCGCAAGTTAGAACAAGCGGGAGTCCACGTAGTTTACGGTTTGGTGGGACTCAAAACCCACACCAAAATTGTGATGGTAGTGCGTCGCGAGGACGGGCACATCCGCCGCTATGTCCACATCGGCACCGGCAATTACAATCCCAAAACAGCCGGACTGTATACCGATGTGGGTTTGTTGAGTTGTCGCGAGGATTTGGGATCTGATTTGACGGATTTGTTTAATTATTTGACGGGCTATTCGCGGCAGGTATCTTATCGCAAATTATTGGTAGCGCCAGTCAATATGCGCGATCGATTTTTAGCTTTAATCCGTCGCGAGGCAGAATTCTGCCGCTTGCAGGCAGAAGGCGGTATCGGTAGCTGCGGCCGCATTGTCGCTAAAATGAACGCTTTAGTTGACCCTCAAATCATTGTTGCTTTGTACGAAGCTTCGCAAGCGGGAGTTAAAATTGATTTGATTATTCGGGGGATTTGCTGTTTGCGTCCCGGCGTTGAGGGTGTTAGCGAAAATATCAGAGTTATCAGTATTATCGGGCGCTTTTTAGAGCATTCTCGGATGTTTTATTTTTTCAACGGTGGCGACGAAGAGGTGTATATTGGTTCTGCTGACTGGATGCAGCGCAATCTCACAAGACGGGTGGAGGCCATAGTTCAGGTGGAAGACCCGACAATTGCCAAGGAACTGCAAGAAATTTTGGGGGTAATGCTGGCTGACAACCGCCAAGCTTGGGATTTGCAGCCGGGAGGACACTACTCTCAGCGACGGCCGCCTACTAATTGCCCGGAAGTGAGCTCTCAGCAAATTTTGATGGATATGGTAATTAATTAGTCATTAATCATTAGTCATTAGTTAAATTTGCCGTTAGCAGTTGTCGGTTGTTTTTAGCTATTAAGCTATAGCAATCCTTGCAGGAGTCGTAAATTTTTTACCTCACCCCAACCCTCCGCGCGGGTTCGGGGGGAGTAATACCAATTTTTTATGAGGCTGCATAGAATCTGATCCCCCCTAACCCCCCTTAATAAGGGGGGGACAAGATTCTTCTCAAAGTCCCCCTTCTTAAGGGGGATTTAGGGGGATCGAGATATGTGCAACTTCACCTTAAATTGGTATAAGAAATTCACAAACGATGCGAGGATTGCTATGTACTGCATTTAATGTTCACTTTTAGGGCTAGCTTTGGGGCCCACCCCACAAGATTTTTAGTAACCTAACTATGCAAATTAAATGCCCGGCAGCTTAGCTAACAACTGATGACTAATGACTAATGACTTCTGACTGCTTAACTGTTAAAAGTGCGCTTGAATTCTTCTAAGAGATCGTCAATTTCTTCGATCGCCTGACTCACATCTATTCTCAGGGCTCCCAAGTCCGATCGATCTAACAGCCGCACGAGGGATTCCCGCTTGCTCTCGATCTGTGCTACGCGCTCTTTGATTGTTTGTGCATCCATGGTTTTTTGCCTTTGCTACTATTAACAAAAATATTTGACATTCCCCCCTGCGAACAGACGGGGATTCTTAATCCACCGACATACCTTTTTGGGCAAATCCTTCACTGTTTTTATATGGGAAGTGATGAACCTGCTCAGGATTTTTGGGTCTGTGTTATAGTTTGATTGTACATCAAAACTTCCCCCAAACTTCAGCCAAATTTTAGCGCAAAAAAGGCGGACGTTTGGTATCTGCGGGTTTATTTTTCATCATTCCAGCTAAAAATCGCTTCAGGGCCTTCTCCCGGTTTTTCATAAAAGCAGCCCAAAATCCCGGTTGATATTCATCCATCGTCTTGGCTAGGGCCCAGACATCGATCGCTAAGATATTATAAAGCCTTTCATCTTCGCGTTTGAGCGAGTTAATCTGCTCCAAAACCGCCTTGTTTGCTCCAGCAGTTTGTTTGTCTTCGTCTTTAATCATGTCCGAAAAATGGTTGAAAGGGCAAGAGTGTAGATCGCGATCGCCACTCTGTATACTTTGATGATACTGCCGATCTCGATTGCCTTCTGGAACCAACGCCGCGCAATTAACACGGATATTTACCGATGGCGCGCCCGGGCGAGTCCGGCAGGATAAGCTTCTGAACCTAGAGACAAGACTGTGGATGCACACCGCTCCCGCGCTCATAGATGCTAGCAGTTTTTGCAGGTCTTTTGGCAAAAAAACTAAATTTATTCAAGACTTTTTGACAGATAATAATTAAAGTATATTATTTCTGTCCGACTACTTACCTCACTAATATGTTACGTAAAATTTCTTTAGCAAACCTAGCCTTAGTTGTGGGCGGTATTATAGCAGCAGTCGGGTTCGGAGCTTACTTCACAGACAGACCTACCCTGAACCTAGCGGGTTTTTTTTATGGAATTCCGCTGTTGCTGGGAGGTTTGGCCCTCAAAGCGGCAGAACTCGAACCAGTGGAGTTCACCGAACCGACTTCTCCCGAAGTTCTTCTCCTGCGAGAAAGTCAAGCCACCGATACTCAAAACCAAGTCCGCAAAGATATTACCCGATTTCGCTACGGTCAACCCGCGCACTTAGATGATGCTTTGGAGCGCTTGGGCCTGGCCCCGACAGACGAGGAACGACCACTCCTGCAAGGGTTGCGGGAAGTTGATGTTGACGGTGCTTATGGGTTAATTTTAGAGTTTTATTCGCCACTAATGTCGATCGACTTATGGGAAGAAAAGCAAGACAAAATAGCTACTTTTTTTGGGCCAAGTTTGCGCGCACAAGTGAGTCAAAAGGCTGGTGACAAAATTGAATTGGCTCTAATTAAAAATACTCCAGCTTAAAGTAGTCTTAAGTTTTGAGTGCGTGAATTTTGAAGTCATCACTTAAACCTTAATCCTGCATCAGCTTAGATAGTGATTTTAGCGGCAGCGTCAAACCTGTCGCTATTAACAAAAGCTCAATCCGCAATTGGGCGATCGCCAAAATTTGATTTTCCTTAATTACAATAGTGGTTGAGAAGCGATCGGCAATCTTAAATCTGGAGAAGCACAAATGGTTTCGTCCCATAGTAGGATAGGTATTATCGGCGCAGGAACATCAGGAGCTTATCTGGCAATTCTGCTGAGTCAACAAGGGTTTCAAGTTGACTTGTTTGAAAAAGCACCCCATCCGCGCACCGATGGCTGTGGTATCCTGATCGTACAAGCAGGTATGCAAGCACTTCATCAAGGCAACCCTGAAATCACCGAAACAATTATCAACTCAGGCGATCCGGTTAAATTATTCGAGTTTCGCAACCTCCGTGGCGGTGTCATCAATTCTGAACCCGTCACCTATCAGGAAAATGAACTCCCAGGAATGCTGGTACACCGCAAAGCTATTCTAGAAGCACTCCTCGACAAGTTACCCCCTGAGTGTATTCATTTTAATGCGGAATTAGCATCGATCGCCCAAACCGAGCACAGTGCAATCGCCCACTTCAAAGATGGCCGTAAATGGGAAGGCGATCTTTTAATTGGTGCCGATGGAATCGTCTCAAAAGTCCGTCAATTTATCGTTCCAGATGTAGAACTTTTCTATTTAGGCGATATTGTCTGGCGAGGAATTGTCGAAGATCACAGCTTCTGTCCCGAAGGAAACTTTTTGGTTTATGTACGCGGTAGGGGAATTTATGCCAACTTCTTTCACATTGGTGGAGGTCGCACTCATTGGGGTTTCTTTATTGAAAAAGAGCGCACAGAGTCGGAAATAGGGAAACTACAACCTAATAATATTACAATTCCTCCCCAAGAATTAGCAAAACTCCCAGATGATGCGCGAAAAGTGATTGAATCAACCCCTGTGGAAAATATTGTCTGTCGTTTTTCCTATGACATTGACCCCTTACCAAAAATCTATGATGGTCGTGTTATCTTAATTGGAGATGCGGCCCACGCGAAAAGTTCCACACGCGCTAGAGGTATGACTTCTGGCTGGGAAGACGGCCTGTGTTTAGCACAACATCTCACAGATAGTGCTAATATTGCCGAAGCGCTAGAAAATTTTCAAGCTGAAAGATTACCTATTGTCCACGAATATCAACGCACTAGCCGCGAAATGAGTTTGAAAATAGGTCGCCGTTAGCCCAATTTTAATCATCCTGTAGGGCGGGTTCGCCAATAACTTTAAAGGGTGCAGACAGGTAAAAAAAACGCCCCCACCCACAAAAAAGCCCTTTTAAGTTTGGACAATTTTTTTAGATAAACCGGAGACTAATTAATGAATAACGATTTGGGAATTCATGAAGATACCGTCAACCCTCTAAACTCTCCTGATTTAGAGAAAGTACCGGAAATTTTCACACGTCATATTGGTACTTGGAAAGGCGAATTTATTAAGACTGATACTCGCGGACATTTTTCTCGCAGCTTTTTGTGTAATATAAGCATCGGGATTGAGGGGAGTCACCACCGACAAGTTAACAACTATGAATACTCAGATGGTTCTCGCATTCAGCTAATTTTTCAAGGTGAATATGAAAATCGGATGCTGAAATTATTTTCTAGCAGTTATGCTGATTTTTTGGGGGTCGTGTGGGATGCTGGTCAGGACATTATCTGTATGCGGTCAACAAAAACTGAGGGTAACGCACTGATTACTTTTGTGGAAACAATCACTTTAGTAGCCGACAATCACCGAGTTCGTAGCACTCAAATTTTTAAAGATGGCATTTTTGACAGCATTGCATTTATTGAGGAAATGCGTATATAAGTAAGCCCACATAAAAAATACCCCGATTGCCGACTTCTTTAAAAAGTCGGCAATCTAACATATCTCGCGTTTTCAAGAACTAATTAATCCGCCTTAATAAACAAGCGAGAACGAGTAATAAAACGCTCTCCATCCGGCCCTTCCAGGGAAAAATCGTTACCTCCTGGCCCTCATGCCACGTCTATAATTAACTGCGTGTGCTGCCAATATTTGTATTGCGGGGCTGCAATATAAAAGGGGCAACGGGTGCATCTCACTTTGGCACATACATCAAATTGAAAGTTGACCGTTCAGATAAGCACAGCGAAGAGCCAGGATAGAGGAAACGTTCTCAATATTCCATTGCGCTCCCGATATTTTCACCCTTAATCCAATGCGTTTAATTTTTGATTCAACGGTTCCCGAACCAATCGAACTTATGGATTATTCTTTGTAGTATTGGTAATTCACTATTCGGCAGCGATGGGTCTCTAAATAATTGAAAAACGTTTTAAATGCTTGACTTTTAAAGTCTTTAAATAAATTTATAACTTCATCAACTTTGCCTTGCCACAACATAGTTTCTGCTAACTTTAATCGTTTTATTGAACCCCCTACCTTGTAGTAATTTTTGCCGATTAGTCCCATCAATTAAATCTTGATTATTTGGAAAAAATGCTCCATCATAAACATTATCTCAACATACGGCTTTATAGTCTTTCCAGTAACACCCCTCGCCCTAGGTTTCGTTGCTTAGCCTGACTTTACCGCCATTCAATGTAATTTATTGGACTCCTTGTTTAGATGTAGGCAATTCAAATTCTTGTCTCTTGACTAATATGAGTAATGTACTGTGAAAAATTTTGATAGCCGTAAATTTTTCCAAATCTTTTTCTGCCATTTGATAAGATTCGTTGGCACTGATTAAAAGACAACATTTTTTCATCAGTGGACTAAATTGACTGTAAGCTTTCCAACCAAAATCTTTCGCCTGATTGTCTGTAATTTCGAGGGAGCCGACTGTGGATTTTATTTGGGGGGTTTTCCTGTTTGAATTCCTGATACTGCTGAAAAAAAAAATCTACCTAGTGTGGAACCCACTTATTCTAACATTTTCTGACGCACCGATTTGTCGATACTTTCCAAACTTTTTTACTCGATTGGATCGGTATTTCTCTAAAGAACTTCTGCTGCCGCTTTTAAGTAGACTTTTAGCTGTTGCTGGTCTGAGGCTGTCATTTTCTTTACCTCATCTTTATTTGACGATTTTACTAGCTTTTTTATTTTAAGCCTTTTTTGACATATTCGCAAAAGTGAGATGCACCCCTACAGAACTACCCCGCAGGGGGTAAGTTTCGATTAAGCTGAATTCTTTGATCTGCATCAATTTTACCCTCGCTTATCCACCAATCAATACCAGTCTACCTGATTTTGAGCTTAACCGAGAAGTATTGATACATATCCTGTATGTGTACGGTGCGGTGTGGATGAAGTCTTACTGCTACCCAGAAGATTCCAGGTTTATGAACCACACAACAGTTCCTCCTAGGGACACGGCAATGCCGTGTCCCTACACTTAATAAACCTGAAATACGCTATAATTTATGCGAAAAACAACTTTTTGCGTAAGTTTTAGGGTTATAAAAATGATAATTGGAGCCACACTTTTTTCATTGGCATTAATAGGAATAAAATTTTCCATACCAACCCATCTTAGTGTAGAACATCATGCAATAAACATCTGTATTTTGGCACATCATCCCCAATCTTTTGGTGGGAAATTGGGGCTGATGTGCGATCGCCAGCAGCTTGTAGTTTAGGTTGGAAACCTCATCAAAGCAGCATCAGTCTCAATAGTGTTAGTATAGACTTTCGCTTGGCAAATATTTACTACTATTTATCACTGATTCTACTTATTTTTCCTATTTTGAAAATTAAATTTATATTTCGCAACATTTACAGATTGTTTGATCGATACAGCTAATGCGTTTATTAGCAACTAAAAATCGACGAATTTACCGAATCTTTAAGATAGAGCGGCAACAGCGAGTATTTTTTAAATTTTTGATAAAGAACGGGGTACTCGGTGTCAAAAGGGTAAAAAATTAATCTCAACTAAAAAACTTAGTTGGGATTAATTTGAGGATTGTACTAAAAAATATTTGTATATATGATAAAAAGTAAGGATTGATAGTTAGTCGTTCACCTACAGATTAAGATTTTCATGGATATTCAATTAATTAATATCGGTTTTGGTAACATTGTGTCTGCTAATCGAGTGATTGCCATTGTCAGTCCCGAGTCAGCGCCAATTAAGCGGATTATTACTGATGCGCGGGAGCGGGGACAACTGGTTGACGCGACTTACGGGCGCCGCACGAGAGCGGTAATTATTACAGATTCGAGTCACGTCATCCTCTCGGCGATTCAGCCGGAAACGGTTGCTAATCGTTTTGTGGTGAGCAAAGACGGTCAAGGTCGGGATGATTGAGGTTTGTCAGTTGCAATTTGAGCGTTTACAGTCTAAAGTAAGCGGAAACTTAAATTGTTACACGTTTCTATTCTAAAAATGAAATCTGGTAAATTAATTGTTCTGACGGGGCCTAGCGGTGTGGGGAAAGGCACCTTAGTACGATCGCTCCTTAATCGCCATTCCGAATTGTATCTGTCGGTATCGGTGACAACTCGATCGCCCCGTGAGGGAGAAATTGAGGGACAGCACTACTATTTTGTCAGCCGCAGCCGCTTTGAACAAATGGTTGAGGCTGGAGAGTTGGCGGAATGGGCCGAGTTTGCCGGTAATTTTTACGGTACTCCTTATTTTGGTCTCAAGCAAGGAATTGGTGAGGGAAAATGGGTATTGCTCGAAATTGAGCTCGAAGGGGCTAGGCAAATTAGGAATAATTTTCCAGAGGCGCTGCGAATTTTTATTTTACCTCCTTCTTGGGAAGAATTGGAACGGCGCTTGCGGAGTCGGGGTCAAGATTCCGAAAGTGCGATCGCCCGTCGGTTGCTGCGGGCTAAAGAGGAAATTGAAGCTGCTGGGGAATTCGATTTCCAAGTTGTTAATGACGATTTGGAAGTTGCTTTGAAAAAGCTAGAATCAATACTTAATTTGGTTGAGCTTGCAGGTAACTAATGGCTAATTACCCATTTCTCCGTCCTCGCTAAAACTTCGCTACTTTGTTTGATAGCAACACAAACTTTTAAATTCAACTCCAGAATATTCGATGAAGGCGAAATTTTTCTCAACGGTTCAATTTCGCGAGCAGAACAGCCCAACATTTCCATATAAGCTAGCGTCCACCCAATAGCTGCCATGTCCCCTACATTGCCTTCTCCGGCGCAAAGGTAACAATCCAATTCGCCCTCGGGTCCACACTCAGGACAAACCCAATTGCCCAGTTGTGAATGGGGCAGATTTATGCGGGAGGCGGATGCAATTGTTAATGCTTTAATATGATTTTGAACTACTTGTTTAAAACCTCGGTTTTGGTCGCTGCGGTGGTCGGAATTACCGTGCGGCCCGATTGCTACTGCTTGCTGTTGTGGCGAAGCAAGAGATGCTGTTTGGTTCTCCCTGGTTACTCTAGATTCGCCTAGGTTCGCAGTTAGCTGAATACTATAGTCTTTCGACTCCGCAGTCTGAGATTGGTTGAGTGCGCTGGAGGAATCGGGTTCGGAAGTTGTGAAGGATTGTTCTATGCGATCGGCAAAATCTTGCATTGAGAGGTGATGTTCGATCGCCAAAGACCAAGTTCTTTTATGTCGGAGGTCGCCATATTTTCTGGCTTCTTCCTCAGTAATGCCGATCGCCGCAGCCTCTTGGCGCAGCACATTCATCGAAGTCATTGTATCTGATATCATTAGTTTGTTTGCAGTTAAAATTACTATCGTCCGCTCAGCCTACCAATAAATTACCTTAGATATACTACAATAGTCCGGACTATTTTGAGATCCTAGTCGGAAACCCTGGATTTTCCGTTAGCAAGTCGATTCTGCCATAGCCCTGACACCCTTATTTTACGCTTGGCAATCGCACACTGTCCGAAGTATTGATAGTAGCCTAAATCTAAAATCTAAAATCTAAAATCTAAAATTGGATGAGTTCAATTCTTCCCGATACAGCTTTATCTGTTGCCGGACTAACATCTTACCTGCAAGACTTGTTGGAGGGCGATCGCAACCTGCAATCAGTTTGGCTGACAGGCGAGGTGTCGAACGTTTCGCACCACCCCAGCGGCTGCTTTTTCACTCTGTGCGACACCGACAAAAGCGCTGCTATTCGCTGCGTAGTGTGGAATTCTCAGCGGCAAAAATTGGTGCAAATCCCGGAAAAAGGGGAACAGTTGCTGGTTTTGGGAAGCATCCGGGTTTACAAAAATCGCGGCGAGTACCAGTTGACTGTTGTGCAATCGCTACCGGCTGGGGAAGGATTGCAGGCTTTGCGGTTGCAGCAATTGCGATCGCGCTTGGATGCTGAGGGTTTCTTCGATCCCGCCAGAAAGCGCCCGATTCCCGCACACCCGCAAATTGTGGCCGTGGTGACATCCGATACTGGCGCTGCTTGGGGAGACATTCAGCGCACTCTAGCCCAAAGATATCCGGGTTTGCGGGTGTTGCTGTCGCCGACAGGAGTGCAGGGAGAATTGGCTGCTGCTGCCATTGCTAGGGCGATCGCCCGCGTAGAATTGGACGGTAGGGCTGATGTGATCATTTTAGGGCGGGGCGGCGGTTCTGCGGAAGATTTGGCTTGTTTTAATGATGAGAGAGTTGTCAGGGCGATCGCGAATTGTGCGATTCCAATTATTACAGGTATCGGACACGAAAGAGACGAATCTCTCGCCGATTTAGTAGCAGATAAACGAGCCCACACTCCGACTGCGGCAGCCGCTCAAGCAGTACCAATTTTAGCAGATATTTACTTTGAACACAAGCAGCGAATGGTCAATTTAGCAAACGCTGTGCGAACCAGATTTCAGACAGAAGAAGAGCATTTGCAACTGTTACAAAACCGATTAAAACGTTTGCCTGCGACATCCCGAACTTTGCGACAAGCAACTGGTAAACTAGAAGTATTGCAAGAAAAGTTATCCGCCCTGAATCCGGCTGCGGTATTGCAAAGGGGTTATGCGGCGGTAATCCAAAGTGACGGTACGATCGTCCGCAAAACTGACGGTTTGGAATTGGGAGAGGAATTGACTGTGAGATTGAGTCGGGGAGAGCTGAAAGTTAAGATTGTAGAAGTATTGGATGCTGAAGAAAAGTTATGATTGATTCGCAGTTGCGCCAGTCTGACTGGAATTATGAAGAAACGGTCGATCGAATTGAAGCGATTATCGATCGGGTTGAATCGGGAGAGTTGCCTCTAGAGGAGGTTTTCGAGCAGTTTGGGGTGGCTGTGGAGTGTTGGCAGGAGTGCGAAAGATTTTTGGCGCGGGGGAAGGAACAGATGGATTTGTCGATCGAGCTTTTAGCCGCAGAACCCGATTTTTAACCGGAGATAAACTCTGATTAATGTGGATGAAATAGCGCGTTTTGCCGAAAGTCCGACAGGGAATTAATTCCCTGTCTCATAGCCAAAGTCCTCGCTAGGAGGAGTGTTAAACTCATAGGATTTAGCATCGGAGCCCAGAAACCGGGTTTTTCTACGAAAAGACGGGTTGCGGCCAAAAGATTCGGTAAAAAACCCGGTTTCTTCAGCCGGAGTTCCTCAGTCTAGTCAATGCAACCCCTGACAAATAAACCCCGACCAATAACTCAAATCATCAAAAGGATTTGACATAGTGTAAATATTTTCTTTCAAACTCTCATATCCTTCCTTCTGTTTCTGAATCTGATTCTCCCGCTTCGTTATTTTCTTCAACTCCGCCCCCAACTTATTAAACTCATCCGTCTCCTTGTGGTAGGATTTCTGCTGCAATTTTAACTTTTGTTTTTCCTTTTGAGCCACAGCCAATTTTGACTTTAAATCCCCAATAATTCTCTGAAGCAACGGATCGATTTGCGGTTGATAAAGCTCTTTCAACTCCGCCCCCGAAATTGTCCGCAACCTCACCTGTGCCCGCCACAAAGCCTCTGGACGACTCAAACCTTCCCGACGATACTGATAGTAAAAAATCGAAAACAACGAAGTAGCAAAATCATCCACCGCCCACAAAGTGCTGACCACACTCCGCGCCCCCGCACACAAAAATCCCGTTCCCAAACTGAGCAGATTATCGGTAATTTCCGTCCCTCCTAAATTAGTTTCGCAGCAGGACATAAACACATCGGATAACTGTGGCAAGCGCCAACCAGGTGTCATCAATTCCCCTAATGTGATACTCCCGTCTCCTAAAAACAAGCGCGATTCTAAAGGATTGTCTAAACGCGAGACAGCGTGGTGACTGGAGTGGATTATATTCATATTTTGGGCGAGGTTTCGATAGGCTGCGACTGTTGCTTCTTGACTTCCTTTTAAGCGCTCAGCTTTGGTCACAATTTCGGCAATTTGTTCGCACTCAAAAGGAGTGAAGTACAAGTCATCCGTGGCATTTTCCACAATCCCGTATTTGGGCGATTCGATGGTTGGGCGTTGATTGCAATACTCCAAGATTCGGCAACTGGGCACGTAACGAATTAGGAATTTGTCACCAAGGAACACCCTTCGTAGGGGCGGTGCCCCCGTGCCCGCCCTCGGTTGGGGAGGTTCTATCGGCAATGCCGCCAGCGGAATCTGATGCAAATACAAATGCGGAATCACAATCAATTCCTCAATCCCATCCAAACAATTACCAATCAACTCATCAACTTTCAACCGCTGCGACAACTGAGACAAAAACTCACCTATCCCCTGTTGCCAAATTTTCCGATCCAGCAAATAAGGCGACAACCAACTCTCAAAAATCCACTTCTGAAAAATTCCCAAACCCTCTCCCTGACAAGTGTGAATTTGCGGCGCTTTATCCTTGTAAATCACAAAAACATGAGTGTCATCTGTCGTGGTATAAAAACAGAGAATCGCCGTCTGCGAATTGTCAATCAATTGCTGCATCGCCGCAAACTGCATCGGATAGACTTGAACTTGTCCAGCTAAAACTGGATCTAAACTGCGGATGTTTTCCCAGATTCGCTGTTTCTGGGCTTCCAATTCTTGAATCTTCTCCGTGTAAGCAGAAGTATCCGCCCGACTCCGCGACTGACTCCCCACACCAGCTAATCCCTTATTCCCCTCAGATGGATTGCGGAGTTGTTCGACTTCTGCGTCAATTTCCCGCTGCTTCGCTTCAAATTCCTGCAAATATTTTTGCACTTCCGGCGGGATTTCCCCGCTAGCATACAAATCATTGCTGTGCATTAAATCGACTAAACGCTGAGCACGGGTTCTGTCACAATATTCGATGGCTTTTTCCAGTTGATTGTTGTTGACAGCAGCTTGAATAGCCTTTTCGTAAACTTCTATAGATTCTGCTATAATCTGTTGGCGGATATCGTCTGAAGTTGCCCAACTTCTGCTTTTTTCTACTGCTTGGATTGCTTGCTCGAATCCTTCCAGGGCGATATCCCAGAAGCCAGCAGTGAAAGCGGTATTGCCGAGGTTTCTACCAGATTGCAAGCAGTCTAAAGGGAAAGTAGTAGGAGTGCGAATTTGTAATGCTAAGCGGAAACAAGAAATTGCCTCTTCAATATTCTCGGCCATGACTCCTGCTATTCTGTTACGATAGGCTTCCCCCAAATTGTTTTGAGTCATTGCCCAATATTCGGGATAATTCTCGCGGGTACGGACTTTTAAGGCTGCGGTATAACGGGCGATCGCAAGTTCAATATTCCCCGCCCTGACTCCTGCTATTCTCTTACTATAGGCATTTCCCAAATTGTTTTGAGTCATTGCCCAATCTTCGGGATAATTCTGGCACTTATAGACTTCTAAGGCAGCGGTATAATAGGCGATCGCAATTTCAATATTCTCGGCCCTGACTCCTGCTATTGTGTTTCTATAGGCTTCCCCCAAATTGTTTTGAGTCATAGCCCATTGTTCGGGATAATTCTCGCGGGTATAGACTTCTAAGGCTGCGGTATAACTGGCGATCGCAAGTTCAATATTCCCCGCCCTGACTCCTGCTATTCTCTTACTATAGGCATTTCCCAAATTGTTTTGAGTCATTGCCCAATCTTCGGGATAATTCTCGCACTTATAGACTTCTAAGGCAGCGGTATAACAGGCGATCGCAAGTTCAATATTCACCGCCCTCACACCCTCTATTCTGTCACTATAGGCGGCCGCCAAATTGTTTTGAGTCATAGCCCAATCTTCGGGATAATCCTTGCGGGTACGGACTTCTAAGGCTGCGGTATAACGGGCGATCGCAAGTTCAATATTCTCTGCCTTGACTCCTGCTATTCTGTCACAATAGGCAATCGCCAAATTATTTTGAGTGATAGCCCAATCTTCGGGATAATTCTCTCGCTTATAGACTTCTAAGGCTGCGGTAGAACGGGCGATCGCAAGTTCAATATTCTCTGCCTTGACTCCTGCTATTCTGTTACCATAGGCAGCCGCCAAATTATTTTGAGTCCCTGCCCAATGTTCGGGATAATCCTTGCGGGTACGGACTTCTAATGCTGCGGTATAACAGGCGATCGCAAGTTCAATATTCGCCGCCCTCACACCCTCTATTCTGTCACTATAGGCGGCCGCCAAATTGTTTTGAGTCATAGCCCAATCTTCGGGATAATCTTTGCGGGTACGGACTTCTAAGGCTGCGGTATAACAAGCAATACAAATTTCTAAATTCCATGCCCGCCGCCCCAGGGGAAACTGCTGAATTAAATTGCCAAATTGAGCAATAACTGCAGCGATGTATGCAGCTTGTTCTGAGGTAACTTCTGTGAATTTGGATGTTGCCCAAGCTTGTAATACTTGAGCAAGATTTAAATCCAATTTGTCGAAGTTTTGTCCTAAAATAGAATAGACAACTTGAGGATTTCCACCACTTTCCATCGTTGCTTGTAATACCTCCCCAAAAAAAGATAAATACTCATCAGAAGTTGCTGTACTGCTGATATAATTTGCCAAATATGCAGCAAGACTTTGCAACCAACTTACATTGGAGTTACCCTCTGCCGCCATCTTCTCCGCTTCCGCTGCCATGAGTTGCACAAAATTGGCATCAACTAAGTCTCGATTGGCGTTGAGAATATCATTTACTGTACCGCTAGGGCACTCAAGCAGGGCTTGAATCAGTTCGAGATAGGCGGCGATGCGTTGTTCGTCCATTGGAGTTTCCCTTTATTCTGTATATATCTCTATCGGTAATTTGGGGGATAATTATGCAGATTCCTGAAAAATTCTAGATATTTGTCTTTGGAATGTTGTAGGGGCGGGTTCACCAACCACCAGCGCCAAAAACAAATAAACTCCAAAACCCGCCCCCACCCCATGCAAAAAACCCAAAAACGCAATATTTTAATTTTTTTTTCGTATTGATGACTTGTAGGGGCGGTTTTTTTTAATTTTTGATTTTTATCAGATATGGTTAGTGAAGCCGCCCCTACAAGTCAGGGAAATTTATCCATATTTCTAGGAGATTGCCGATTTATGACAAGGCAAAATCCTCACCATCTCCCCAAATCTCAGCTAACTTCTCCAACAAATCTTCAGCAATCAGATTCAGTTCTGCTTTCACATCCTCCTCAATATCTGAAGCTTTCTCAACAGGTGAAGATTTATCACGAGAGAAAGATATATCTCTATTTCCCAAACCTCCACTGCTAGAACCACTTCCCGCTAAAGCCTTCCCCCCTTCATATCCCCAGTCAGATTTCTCACTACTGTGCAAAACTTTATTCAAAATTGCCACAATTTCCGAAATAGATTTGTTTTGCAAATTCTCCCGAACTTGTGCTTGTACGGGGTCATTTTCTCCCAAATCAGATAGCAACTCTTCAATTTCACCTTGCAACAGCGGAATCGCCAACTCAATTCGATCTAAATAATCCCACAATTCCTCAAGTGGTTTGAGATTAGTTAGAGAAATCTCTTGAATTTCATCATGAATTTCCACAGCCGAAATAAAGCCCAAAAGTTTCACCTTATCGAAAGGTTCGGCAAACTGAACGACGATATATGCAATGCGGTTTCCTCGCACTTCCGGCAGAGAAATCGCCGATTCTCCAAGCTGAACCGGACAGCATTCTATCTTGCCAATCCCCGGCAAAACCAAATCGCCGACATCCAAAACCGCCCGCATTGCTGGATTCCAACTATCACCGCCATCAATATCGGTTTCCATTTCCATCCATTCCAAAAAATAGTTAACTGCCCAAACCGCCAGGGTATTGAAATAAACCCGCTTGCCTTTTTGCGGATTAGCTTGCTCTGAAGCAAATTGCAGAGCTAAATTGCGGGCAGTTTGCTCCAGAGGAATTTGTAACAAATAAGTATCCATGCTATTCACCATTATTCCTCCGGTTGATATCCACATTCTTTAGCAATTCTATTGCCAATCTCTTTGACGAGTTCAAAACCTGTTCTTTTCCAGTGAGAGTTGAGAGTTTGATAGTCAATATTTAACTCTCTGGCAATTACCGATAATTTATCAGGAGGGTCTTTCAGCAGCAATCGCACTGCCAGTATGTGACAATTGGCATCCGGTCGAGGGCGACGATTTTCGGGAGTGTTTGGCTGAGTCTTATCTATTTTTTCATTGGGATAACTGTTTCGCAGTTCTCCCGTCGGATCGTCTTCAATACACTGCCATAGTTTGCGGCCGATGCGATCCTTATTTTTAACTTGTTCTTGCTCAATCAGTTGCTCAATCCCTATGACCGTAGTATCATCAGCCACTCCTTCAGAATCAAATTTTTCACCTGTTTTGCTCTTAGTTGGAGCATCCAAACTAAAAGTAAAAGGCTGCCGCTCTAACTTGCTGTATTGGTCGTATACTTTGCGTTTAACGATTGTATTGAACCGCTTAACCACTCTGGTTTGCAACGCATCATCAGCGATATTATCGAGGTCAATTTCCCGAAAAAATCTCGGCAGCGTTTTGAAAAAACCCCCATAGGCCTCATTCACTGCGCCGTCAAAATCAATATTAGGATTGACATCGCGATTCTTGCGAATTCCGGGCAAATGGGGAATGAGTTGGCACAATTTATTTTTGAGTCTTTCTTGTTCCTTACTCCCCTCTTGCGAGTCTTTCAAGAGTTGTAGAAGTTGGCGTAACTGTTCGTCGGTGTTCACTGGGACGTTCGGATGACATCGAGATAATTCGATTATCCCAGGGAAAATAGCGCTGTAACCTGCCAACAGTAACAAGGTCAAGGAAATCGGTTTGAGTTCCCAACCCGTGGGTGGAAGCAACAAGTTGAAACTTGCCCCTACAGGAACTAAACCTGCTAAGGGTTCGACGGGGGTATCATGTCTCGTCATAGTCCAGTTTTTGCGTGTTGATACTCTGATATCGCAGGTTTTGGCTGCTTTATGCAGAATTGAGCAAAAATTTTTCGTAAAGGCAATGCGATAAGGACTGAAGTCCTTACTACGAAATTAATCCGGTGTAAAATTAACAATCGTAGGGACTTCTCCACTGCGCTTTTGAAGAGATGTCGCAGGAGTCACCCAGTTTATGCACATTTCAAAAATAAATCATATCAAACCCTATTGATACCAAAGGATTTGATATGAAGCGAATTCTATTAGCCAAGATTTGGTATAGCGCGGTTTCTACAATTTGTCGATCGACCTTTTGGCTTTATCTGCCAGATTTCTCACCGCATTTTTAGCATCTTCTGCTGCGTGGCGGGCGGAGGCTTCCGCTTGTTTGGCTTTGCCTTCAACCTGGTCTTTTCTGTTGCCCGTAATATTACCGAAAATTTCCTGAGCTTTGCCTTCTAAATTTTTGCCGATCGCCTTAGCTCTGTCTTCTGCACTCATAATAAGCTCCGTTTGGCAAGTTGCTATAGTAACATTGTAAAATTAACTCGGCTGCAATTGCCTTTAACTTCATATTAATTTATATTCTGCTTGACCTCGGTCTTCTTCTAATGATTTACTTCCGGCAAACTCGTCACTCAAAAAGCCAAGGATTTTTTTGTGACAACTGTATACATCCGCAAAATTCGTTCTAAAAAACTATTTCAAACTCGCCGCAGCAACTTTAATTGGTTCCAGTAATTCTAACGGCAAATGCAGCATATTCAATTGGGTGCTATCTGCTGCTTTCCTTTCAGGATCGGGGCCGTGATAATCGCTGCCACCAGTTGCCAGCAAACCGTAATGAAGGCACAAATCTTTCAACTTTTGGATTTGGCTGGAACTGTGGCTGGGATGGTATACTTCAACTCCCATTAAACCAGCATCTACTAATTCTTTTAAGACTTCCTCAACAGCGCCGCCGCGAAATAAATAAGGGTGAGCCCAAACTGGTACGGCGCCGCAACTCTTCAGTAAATCGATGCCTTCGACTATCGAGAATTTCTCGTAATGAACATAAGCCGGGCCGTCATCTCCCAGCCAGCGATCGAATGCTTCCCGCGATGATTTCGCGTGACCGGCTTTTACCAGTGCAGAGGCAATGTGAGGCCTTCCCGGTGCCATTCCTGGGGATGTTTTTGGCAGTTCGATCGCGTATCCCATTGCTGCTAATTTTTCGACCATTTCCTGCGATCGGCGGAACCTTCCTTCCAGGCGATCGTTCAAAGGAACGCGCAACTTATTGGCATCAGGATAAAAACCTAAAATGTGCAGCGAACGGCCGTTGTGAACAGTGCTGAGTTCGAGTCCTGGCACGATTTCTATACCGTGCAAAGCAGCAGCGGCGAAGGCTTCATCCCAACCCGACATCGTATCGTGATCCGTGACAGCCAAGGCGCGAACCCCCGATGACGCGGCCGCGGCTACGAGTTCGGCAGGGGTGAGAGTGCCGTCGGAATAAGTAGTGTGACAGTGGAGTTCTAGCATTTTTTCGGTAAGTTAAAGTCTGCAAGACCTGCAATTATTCCCCTCACTCACGCGACATATATCGTCCCTGCAATCGACAAGTTTTTGGGTAATTTCAATCAGTTAGCTGTAATAAGTTGTCGCGCCTTTAATTGGGACATTTATGTTTATTAAAAGCTGGCGTGGGGTGGGCATCTTGCCCGCCTTTTCAATTGAATTTAGATGCAGAACACCTTAGCTCTATCTAGATTTCTCGCATTGGATGAAGGACACCCTCTGGCAATTTGGAAGGAATCGGCGATATTTCAATACTTTGTATGTTGTGAACTGGGATAACTACCAGTTTATCTGCCAATTCGAGAATTATCGGGTCTGCTGTCAACATTTTGTGCAGGCGAGTGCCTAAAGTTGCTTGCTCTCCTACTGTTCCCTCTGGCGCACTGAACTGGAAGTGTTGCTGTTTGCCGTTGGTATAGTGGATTATCAGATCGATAATTCTTTCTTGGTTGGTTGCTTGCATAATTTTTTTCCCTAACAGTCGATCGGGACTTCGCAAAATTAACACTAAATCAAAACTGGCGATCGCACCACTGTTGCAAAGCTTATTGGAAAGCTTTTGACAAAACCGGGATGTCGGTATGAAAGTTCGCTTGCTACTAATTTTATCACAAAAAATGTACTGAAACTCGCCAACTTACCAAGTATACAATTGGCAGTCGCGCTGTCTTCGCTCCTCAATACGCGAGATCCCTCGCCCGCAATATTTGGTCGATTGCGCTTTCTTCTATGCCACTTGGCAAAGTGGCTCAATTTAGCCTGTGTAGCGACTTGACTCAAAGCAGTCTCAAGTCTTACAGCAGAGGCATTTGAGCGCTTTGGGTGTCCAGGTTTTTCAAGGGGGGAACTGTGGAGGTTAGGATAGTGGCATTCTGCGGTCACTGCGGCAGAGGATTTTTTTATAAATTAATAACATAACATTCAGGTACAGCTTATGAAATCCACACTTTGTTATCCCGAAACTTCTCTTCACTCTAACGCAGTCACTGTTAATAATAATGCTATTGACTCTTGTATCCTTGCAGCTTGGATTGACTTAGTAGGAGGAGATTTTGATAGCTTGGGAGGAGATGATTGGCTTCCCTTGTGCGGCGACATTGATGACGGCGAAATTTACCGGGAATGGTTTTTGTGGCAAGACAGCGAAGTGGCTCAAGAATGGGAAGCTTACGATCCCATTACTAATTATCGAGTTGTCGCACCTACCCGAGAAATGCTGATTTCTAAAATCGACAAAATAGAAGAGTCCAGAACAATTTAGTTGAGCGGGAGAAGGTTAAATCTTGAGTTTCAACTTTAATAATTCTGTAAACAAACCCGGTTTCTCCCAACCAAACTCAAGAAACCGGGTTTTTCAGATCAAAACTCTAGGTTTGGGTTGAGTTCCACTGCCCCAACATAATAATTTATGTGGCTACTGCTTTTTGTTTGTCTCGTTCTAATTTGCGCTGCTTCAAGGCGCCAAGATTTTGTTTAATCGTGTCGATCGCAAATCCAGCCCCCTGCTGTTGGTATAATTCGCTGGCACGGATCAAATCTGCAACTGCCTCCTCATCCGATCGCAAATTCGCACAAGCCAAGGCGCGATTGTGGTAAGCTTCTGCCAAAGTTGAAACTTGTTCTACAGCGCTGGTAAATTTATCTTTTGCCTTGCGGTACTTTCCTGACTGATAAGCCTCAATTCCTTGTTGAAAATAAACGGAAGCTTTACTGCCGCTTTCGGTATCTGGAAATTCTGGGTAAGTTAAAATTGGTTCTTTAAAGAGTACAGAAATGCTGCCCTTGCCGAAGTAAGCCCAAGTCATTGTTCCAAACCCAATCCCCAGCACGATGGCAACAATGACAGACAGAGCAATAAAATTGGTGAGTTCCATAGAGCAATATTTGTTGTATTATAATATGATAAGTTAATTTCTAACTTCTGCACCAATGGCTGCGCGGATTTACCTTAACTGGAAATGGTTTTTCGGATCGCTAGCTTTAGTATTGTCGATCGGCTTAATTACTGCAACTGCAAGTTCTAACGCAGCAACTAACGCGCAAACTCAAGCAGGGTGGCAATTGTTGCAGCGGGGGGAGACGGGGTTGGTGGTAGCAATGCGACACGCGATCGCCCCAGGTACGGGAGATCCTGCTAACTTTAAGTTGGGCGACTGTTCCACGCAGCGGAATTTATCAGCACAGGGAAGAACCCAAGCCAAGCAAATTGGAGGCGAATTTCGCAACCGCAACATCAAAGTTGCCAGAGTTTTATCGAGTCAGTGGTGTCGGTGTTTGGAAACAGCAAAACTGATAAATTTAGGCAAAGTCGAACCGTTCCCAGCGTTGAACTCATTCTTTAGCGATAGCAGAAAAGAAGCCCAACAAACAGATCCAATCCGCAAATTAATTGTTGACAACCGCCACACTAAAGGCGCGATTATTATGGTAACGCATCAAGTAAATATTACCGCTATCACTGATATTGTACCGCAAAGCGGCGAAGCTGTGATTCTCAAAAGCGATCAACAAGGTAAAATCCAAATAGTCGGACGAATTGGAGGATTTTAAATAGATAGAAAGTTATAATATTATTAATTTCCCATTACCAATTCCCCATTACCAATTTATATGAGTTTCCAATACAGCGCCGCCCTAGTGACTTTAGCAGACCTAGATAAGGAAGTTCTTGTTAAATTTTACACAAAATTTCTCGACATAGAGCCAAACCCTTATATTCCCAATACTTATGCGGAATTTCAACTCCCAGGCTTAAGACTTGGTATATTCAAACCTAAAGATTCCCACAAATCGGAATTTGCAAATCGAGCAAAAACAGGCATGAGTTTGTGTTTGGAAGTCAGCGATATCGAAACTGCGATCGCCCGAATTTGGGCTTTAGGTTATCCGCCCAGCGGAGAAATTATCAAAGCTTCTCACGGTCTAGAAATCTATGCCTTCGATCCTGCAGGCAACCGCATAATTTTACATCAATCCAATCAGCGGTAGAGACTGTAGAGAAGACTGGACGATTTCAATCGCTATTACACTTGCTTCTCGTCCGAACTCACAGGGGCTAAGAAATCAAGGGGATATTTAAGGCGAACTGGGTATAAAACCAGCCCTTACCATTCAAAACTCAAAACTCAAAACGGCCTTAACTACCTAATCAGTTCAGCAAAACTATAAAAACTGATAATTAATAACAGCAATGCTGTCAGGTGAGTTAGCTGAAATTGAGGCCGTGGGCCGATGGATTCCCGTACCAAAATTGAAAAAGACGAACCAATTATATAACTCAAAGACAGCGTTAAATACTGCCACTGCAATGTTACACTCCACAGCCCCAGCAAAATCATCGCCAAAGTCAACATCACCAACTCAACAAAGCGAGGCGGATTGTGCTGAGTAGACAGAATCAAAGTGTCCAACCAATATTGCCAAGGTCTCATGTTTTAGCGATCGAGCTTTTGGATTTAGCCTTCTAGCTTAACCTACGATCGCCATTCCGTTTGTTGCTGCAAACACCTTAAAGCCTCCGCAGTCTCAACCTGCGGAAATTGCCCGTAAAAGCGGCTGACACTGTAAAAAGGGTGAGGAGTCTCCAGGACGATCGCCTTATCGCCCATTCCGGCCAAAAATCCCATCAAATCTGCCGGGGCGACAGGCGCGCAAATCCATAAAGCCGCCGGTTGCTGCGACTGCAAAGCCTTAGCCGCCACAGCCATCGTCATCCCCGTAGCAATGCCGTCATCTACCAAAATCGCCAAAGCCCCCGCCGCGCTGATATTTGGGCGTCCAGGAGACAAATCTGCCAGCAGAGATTGAGCATTATTTTGAGCCACGGGCAGTGCTAATTTTTGCAAGCGTAAATTGTGCTGCTTTTGCTTTTCCCAGAGGACGTGACCGTCAGCAGTTGCAGCCCCGATCGCCAATTCTAAATTATCTGGGCGAGTAATTTTCTTAGCGACAACCACATCCAAAGGACAGCCCAAGCGGCGCGCAATCGGCACAGCAACGGGCAAACCCCCGCGCGGCAAGGCGTAAACAATCGGTTTCACCGCCTTCTGTGTCATTAAACTCAACTTGCCGAACTCGTCCACAACTGCCTCGGCCAGTTTTTCGCCTGCATCGGCGCGATCGTCAAAAAACGGGTTAGAGAACATATTTTTGCCTGTACGAGCTCAACGAAATAATGTCAGACTTGCGAGTATTAATTTGAGATTGTGCGATCGACAGCATCCCATACAAGCTTCTAGCCAAACTCAAATCACCAAACCCGATCTAAACTATAAACTCTAGACTCAAAAAAATCTCCCTAATTGTAAAATTTATGTCCAGCGACTTGCAACTGAGCCTTTTTGACAACAATCAAAGTGCCACTTTCCAAACTGACTCAATACCAGCAAATGCCAAAATTCCCATTCCTCCCGGCACTTATCAAAATATGGAACAAATCGGCGAGCACTGCAACCGCTGTCACCGCTGCGAATTAGGCAATACGCGCACTCACGCTGTCATCGGGCGGGGCAATCCTCAAGCCTCAATTTTGATTGTGGGAGAAGCGCCCGGACAAAACGAAGACGAAACTGGATTGCCCTTCGTCGGGCGATCGGGCAAACTGTTAGATAAGATTTTAGAATCCGTGGGATTGAGTGCAGAAACCGACGTATTCATTGCCAACGTCATTAAATGTCGCCCTCCCAACAACCGCCCTCCGACAGCAAAAGAAATCGAAGCTTGCAAACCATACTTGCTCGAACAAATTCGCATTTTAGACCCCAAAATTATTTTATTAACCGGTGCAACAGCCCTCAAAGGTTTGTTAAGCGACAAGCGGCCCATTAGTAAAATTAGAGGTCAATGGATTGAATGGGAAAATCGTTTGTGTATGCCGATTTTCCACCCGTCTTACTTGCTGCGAAACCCCTCCCGAGAACCGGAGACTCCGAAATGGTATATGTGGCAAGATATGCAGGCAATAAAAGCTAAACTGGATGAATTAAAATAGCAATTGTAATAATTTTTTGTTTGTGCTTTGTATGGGCGGGTTTCACCAACTATAATGGCCGAAAACAGATAATCTCATAAACCCGCCCCCACCCCACGGTAAATCCCTCAACAGAAAATTCGTGAATTTTCTAATACCTCTGTCAGGAACAGGCAAGATGCCTGTTCCACAATAAAAATTTGGTAGTCAAGCACAGTAATGATATCGTGTTCTGATGCAAAAATTATAGTAATGTACAAAGTTTAAAATTGCCTCAATATGGTTTTGCAGTTTTTTTGAGAAAGACAAGGTTTTACGAATCAAACGAGAAATTAGCTGCCGTAAAGTATTATTAAGTCTTTCAATCTAACTGGTTTTTCCCGATTCTTTACCTACAGATCAATGTCTTATAAAATGTAGCACTTCTTAATAAGATTCCCAAAAATCAGTATAACAAACAGCACATTGTCTATAGACAGGAGGTAAAGATTTCTAGAGCTCTTCCGCAGATTTTTTGAGCGGTCTCCAATATAAAGTCCAACAATTTTACGGGTATTTTGATCTAAAGGTATCCAGAGCCATTGCTTTTTTCGCTGGTTTTTGACAAATGACCACATTTCATCTAGCTGTAAAGTCAATTAATTTTTCGGTTTTTTTATCACCAAAATTGCCCCCAAAATTTCGGCATATTTTTATTTACATAATTCTGCCGCTATCGAATGGATACCCCCGTAGCTCTAGCAATTCCGGCTCAAGAAATTTTTTCTAAAATCAGCGGCTCAATTAAGGATTTAGTAGAGGAGTGAAATCTGCTTATATTGAGATTTTTAATCTGACTGATGACTACAAGTTTTACATTTAAATCGCTCTTTACCGTAAGAAGTCTTTCCCTTTTTAATAAAATAATCGCTTTGACAATTAGGACATTCCATAGTTTTACCTCGGAAATTTATGTGGATTTAATATTAAAACATTACTGTGCATCATTACCCGAATGACTAATCGCTATCGAGGTTTGAAGCACGGGCCTAGATTTAGATTCTTTTTTGAAAGTGGTATCAGCGGTAGGATATCGGATCTATCTGTAATTGCGCGTTTGTTGGAAGTAAGGGAAAACACGCACATATAAATTCCGTGTGATCGCGGATGGCAGTGCTGCAGAAATAGGGGAAACTGATAGATAGGTTAAATAAGAAAAAGCGAAATAAACAAGGTCGCTGGCAATTTCAGAAGCTCTGAATCCAAGGCTGTATCTACCGCTAAACTCACTTTTGGAGGACGCAATATGTTGACTTTTTTAAGGGAAACGACTCGCGCCTCGGAATACGCAAATTCCCCATCCAAAAGCTTTGTATTCCAAGACTCCAGCATCAATGAAGGTGGATATTTTGTTTCCAGGATTTGGGCTGGGGAATCTGACTGCATCGAGAAAATTACCTCGGCACTTCAAAAATATGGCTCTATTCTTATAGAGATTGACAAAGTTCGCACAACTTCTGACGGCCGTTCGGACTAACTGCAATTAGGCTCTGTTCTCCTCAGTTAAGATTACCTCGATTCATACAAAAGTCAATTGCCAAAATCGCATAGTTATCAAATAAACTTAATGAGATAACTCCGGGGTGTATCTACTAATAATGCCCTTAATGGAGTCTCCAATATGAGTTCTACATTCGCTCAAGTTAACTCACAATCTTCTTTTAAAAAACGGCCAGTGCGCTCCTTAGTCTTCATTGACTCCGGCGTGGAAGATTACGAGTCAATTACAGCGGGAGTGCTGCCGGGACAGCAGGTAGTAATACTCGATAGTACCAAAAACGGCATCGAAAAAATCACCTCGGAGATGGAAAAATACGCCTCTACTAAGGGGGCGATAGAATCGGTTCACATTTTTTCTCACGGCAATTCTGGTAGCTTGCAGCTTGGTTCTGCGACGTTGAATTCCGATAACTTGCCGCAATATGAAAGCCAGTTGCAAGGGTGGCGAAATGCCCTGAGCGAAAAAGCGGATATCGTGCTTTACGGTTGCGATGTTGCTGCGGGTTCCGGTAGTGATTTTGTCGCTCGCCTGGGCGAGTTAACCGGGGCTGATATTGCAGCCTCTACCGATCGCACTGGCTACGGTGGTAACTGGAATTTGGAGTTTGCCAAAGGTGATATTGAAGCACCGCTAGCCTTGACTCCAGAGGCAATGGCGGATTACCGAGGGACTTTAGGAACTATTACCGTTACTAACACTAATGATAGCGGACCGGGTTCCTTGAGAAATGCCATCGCCTCCGCAGCAGCCGGCGATACCATTCAATTTGTTTCCACTCTTGCCAGCCAAACAATTACTCTCACTTCTGGTCAACTTGTCATCAACAAAAACTTGACAATTGATGCAGTTGGTGCAGCTAATTTAACCATCAGTGGCAACAATACTTCGCGGGTCATCCTCACCGAAGCTTTAACCAATGTTACTCTAAAAAACCTGATTGTTGCCAACGGCAAAGTTTCTGGTACTGACCAAAATAATCAGACAACTAGCGCCGGTGGTGGCATTCAAACAGGAAGTAGCAGCACTTTAACTTTAGAAAATTGCCAAGTCAATAATAATGTTGCCGGTTTTGGTGGCGGCATTTATACAGGCTTCAAGAGTACCACCCATGTGACAAATAGTACCTTTGATGGTAACGATGGGCGATCGGCTAACAGCGAACGAGGTGGCGGGGCGATCGCCACGAAAAGCGGGGGTTCTCTCACCGTCAAAGGCTCTACTTTTACTAACAACAAAGGTATTAACGGTGGGGCAATTAACCACCTTTTAGGCAACCTAACCGTCGAAAATTCTACTTTTTTAAATAACGATTCTACTGCCGGGGCAGCCGGAGCAAATACCAGTGGTTATGGCGGTGCAATTTACACCGACGGTGCTAATGCTTCCGGTACAAACAGTACACCTGGACCTGTCGGTGGTACGATCGCCATTCGGAACAGTCGCTTTGAGGGCAACAAAGGCGCAGGGCAAGGCGGCGGGATGTTTCTCTTTGTATATCCCCCAGACAAAATCATTGTTGAAGGCAGTACAATAGTCAACAATCAAGTCGTCAAAAGCAGCAACGGCGATGCTTTAGGCGGCGGCTTACGAATTGCTAACGGCGCATTCACAATCAGCAACACTACTTTTTCTAACAATTTAGCGCAGAGTCAAGGTGGTGCTTTGTGGGTGGGAGAAAAATCCCCGGGTACGATTATCAACAGTACCTTTGCAGGAAATAAAGCAGAGGATGCTAGCGGTAC